>CAJXQV010000182.1 GCA_913058165.1 uncultured Chromatiales bacterium
CGTCGGCAGCGTCAGATGTGTATAAGAGACAGGGAAAAAACAGCGTGCTTGCCGAGTTCTGTGGAGTCCCCGCCATGAGCAATGCGGCAACCACCCAGTTGTTGAAAGCCAGCGGCGCTACACTTATCCCTTTTTTTCCATCGCGATTGCCCGACGACAGCGGCTATAAGGTGCAGTACCTGCCGATAGCTGAAGATCTGCCCAGCGATGACCCTGTGGCCGACACCAATGCAATCAACCGGATACTCGAAGAACATATCCGCAGGTTTCCTGAACAGTATTATTGGGTGCACCGCAGATTCAAAGGCCGGCCCGACTCATTTTCAGACCCCTACGCAACTTCCGAATAAGCAAAAATCAGTTACCGCCCAGCACCCGCCGGTAACCCTTCATTAGTTCGCTCCAGCACACCTCGTTGAAGCAAATAGAATTGCCTTCACTAATCTTCAAAAACGAGCGCTTCAGTCGGGACAAGTTACTGTCTTGCCAACTGCCCGAGCCTGCCATGCGCCGGCCCCGGTCAAAATCCAGCAAATAGATCTTATTGGCATCGCTGATCTGCAGGTTATGCGCGGTCAGGTCGGCATGATAAATGCTCGCTGCATGAAACTGCCCCACACATTCGCCAACCTGCATCCAAACTGATGCTTCCAAGGGGCCCTCTGCCAAACGTATCGACAACGGAGTGACCTCAGGCAACAGCCGTGTAATCAGATCGGCAGTATAGTAGAGCCCGCGCCGGACATAGCGGGCCGCAACCGGTTGCGGAGATGGCAACCCTAGCTTGTAAATGCAATCGAGCAGGTCGTACTCACGCATCGGGCGGGTTCTGCCGCCACCCATAAACAAAAAGCCATCTTTGAGCAGTTGGCCAATCTGACCGCCACGGTGGTAGTGCCGGAGCACCCACTGATCGCCTTCATGCTCGATAAACAGAGTGGCGCCGCGGCCACCCGAATAACCGGGCGCAGCATCAGCATCGGGCCAACTGGCATAATCAAACAAGTGCTCAGACATTTGTGGCACAACGGAGTTGTCGTATACGATGAAGCTCTTACCTAATTTTTCGAACCGTCTGGACAACCGTGACCCCTTTTCGCAATAACACAGGCAGCACCCAACCACCGACAACAATCTGTGTCATCAGGCTATCTGCTATTGGTGACTGCTGCCATACCTTGCCCGTATTGCGCACAATTCAACAACAATGGCCCGAAGCAAAAATCACCTGGATCATTGGCAAGACTGAATACGCATTGATGAAAGGACTTAAGGGTTTCGAGTTTATCACCTTCGACAAGTCCGACGGGCTAAATGCCTACAAAGAAGTGCGGCATAAACTCGCAGGTCGCCGGTTCGACCTACTTCTGCACATGCACCCGAACATGCGGGCGAATCTGCTTAGCCTGCTTGTGAAAGCCCAGTTCACACTTGGCTATGACAGGCCTCGCGCCAAAGATTATCAGTGGCTATTCACCAGAAACAAGATCGCCGAGAAGCGCAACCAACATGTTATGGACCAGTTATTCGGGTTTTGCGAGGCGCTGGGCATTACCGACCGCCAGCTCACCTGGGACATACCCTATGACGATGCAGTCCGGGCTAAAGCCGAGAAGCTCTGCGCAGGCGAAGCTCCCGTGGTGGTATTAAGCCCTTGCGCTAACCCCCGCTTTCGTAATTTCCGTAACTGGCGCCCTGGTCTGTATGCGGGCGTGGTTGATTATCTAATCACCAACTATGGCGCCAAAGTGCTTATTACCGGAGGTCCTTCAGAAACCGAGCTTGAGTTCGGCCGGATTATTGATGCCAACAGCAGCTGCGACCCGGTGAACCTGGTCGGCAAAACCAGTCTGAAGGAGCTCATTGCCATCATTGACCAGTGCGATATGGTCATTTGTCCCGATTCGGGCCCAGCCCACATGGCAACGGCAATGAACACGCCTGCGATCGGATTATTCGCCAGCACCAACCCCGACAGAGCTGGGTCGTATAACAGCAGACAATGGGAAGTGAACCGTTATCCGGAAGCCACCCGACGCTTTCTGCAAAAAGACGTGGCAGAACTTCCCTGGGGACAGCGTGTGCGTACCCCGGATGCGATGGATATCATCACCCCCGATGACCTGTGTCGCGTTTGTGATAATTTGTTAAATGATCTGGGCTTCGGAAAACACACATAGTGTCGCTTTCCGGATAAACTATTATTGCAGTCAGACTGCGGGCTTTATCCCGAGAGCAATACATCAGGAGCGCACGATGCTGGACACCTTCTCAACTGAAAGACTCAACCAATGCACCCATGGCGAAGTCGGTGACTCGCTTGAGAATGGCAAAATTCCGTATTTTCCGGAATCACCTGTAGAACTGCCTTCAGAAGCGGATCTCGCGTTCCTGCGCGAAGAACTGCCCAAACAACTCAAGTCGAAGAACGTCAGTTATCACCCTGAGACCGGCTCCATCCGCGGACTTGAAAAAGGTACGGCGGTTTATGACAAGACCCGCGAAGTACTCACTAAGCACAGTCGGCGTGTCAGTGAATTTTATCAGGACAGCATGCCGGAGCTGTTTAAAAATGCATTAATTGGCACCAGCAGCTTTCGCCCGATTCAGGAAAGAGGTCGTGACCTTAGTGCGCATGCCAGCAACGAACTCATTCATTTCGATGCCGGTGCCTACGGCCCGACCAACGGTGCACGGATTCTGCGTTTCTTTGTAAACCTGAACCCGGTCGAAGACCGCGTCTGGGCAACACGAGGCGACTTCCCCACCCTCTTTAAAAGCTATGCTGAAGAAGCAGGATTGCTGGAAAAGATTCGTAAAAATCAGCTGGATAAAACCACGCTGGATAACATCCGCACGGGCGCATTAACAGGCTTAACGAAGGCTGGCTTGCCCTTGGCGCGACTCCTCGACAACAGCCCGTACGACCGCACTATGCGCCAGTTCCACAACTTCATGAAAGACACCCCAGAGTTTCAGAATGATCCGCAGGGTCATCAGGAACTGAGCTTTCTGCCATTCTCGGCCTGGACCGTGTTTACCGACATGGTAAGCCATGCCTGCCTTTCGGGTCAGCACGCGTTCATTTGGACGGCGCTCATACCTCTTGAAAACTGCCGGCACCCGGACATGGCACCAATCAATATCATGCGCTCTGCCGCATGATACAAAAAAGCCCACGACTTAAAGATGGCTTTTTTTATGCCGAAGAGCGATCCGCTATCTTACGGTCGCCGCTAACAGCATCTGAACAGAGGCGAGCACATCATCCACATGGATATTACGCAAGCAATTGAGATGGGTCAGCGGGCACTCCCGTTTAAAACAAGGACTGCATTCCAAATTCAAATAGTGGATAGTTTTCTTATTCGTTAAGGCCGGCGTATAGGCAGGGCTGCTCGAGCCAAACATCGCAATAACGTGAACGCCCGAAGCAGCGGCAACGTGCATCAAGCCCGAATCATTGCTCACCGCTGTGGCCGATAGAGCCAGCAGATCTACTGTGTCTTCAAGCCGGGTGCTGCCGCACAGGTTTTTGGCCGACTCAATTCCGGCAATAATCTGTTCGCCAGCGGATTTATCGCCCTCAGCACCTAGCACCCAAACAGCATTGCCCCGCTCGGTTAACTTTGCAGCAAGTTCGGCAAAGTATTCCAGTGGCCAGCACTTAGCAGGGCCATAGCTGTCTCTTATACACATCTCCGAGCCCACGAGACAAGAGGCAATCTCG
>CAJXQV010000183.1 GCA_913058165.1 uncultured Chromatiales bacterium
ATCTACACAGAGTAGATCGTCGGCAGCGTCAGATGTGTATAAGAGACAGAGAGAACACTCCGCCTGCCGGATGAGTTGGCTAACGTCTTCATTCGACATTAAAATTCCGCCTTCGGCGGCATCAAAATCAAAGCGGACATCAAGATTCCGCGCCAAAGCTGCTAGGCCCTGCGCATCCTCCCAAGCCACACCGCGCCGGATCGCGGTAAGTGCGACCAGTCGGTACAAGGCACCGCTATCCAATAAGTGCCAGCCCAATTGCCGAGCCACCGCCTTTGCAATCGTGCCCTTTCCGGCACCGCCGGGACCATCAATTGCAATCACAGGAATGGAACTCATCCGACGCTCCCGACTGAGTCTGAGACTTCGATGCGCAGCCCAAGCGAACCCATGCAAGCGGTAAAGCCAGGAAAAGATGTAGCTACATTAGCAGTATTCAGAATTTTCACCGGCCCCTCAGCCACTGCTGCCAAAACCGCAAAGGCCATCGCAATGCGATGATCGCCAAGGCTATCAACTACACCTGCTTGTACCACACCACCGGTAATGCGGGCACCGTCCGGAAACTCTTCAACAGCCACACCCAGTTCGCGCAAACCATTAACCATTGCGGTAATCCGGTCGCTCTCTTTTGCACGCAATTCTTCAGCGCCACTGATTAAAGTGCTGCCCTGTGCAATCGCGGCCAACGCAAACACCACTGGGAATTCATCTATGGCTAGCGGCACCAAGTGCCGTGGTATCTCAACCCCTTTCAAGGCTGCAGGCATCACGGTTAGGGTTGCGACCGGCTCGCCGCCGATCTGGCGATGCTCACTCTGACGGATATCGGCACCCATCAAACTTAGAATATCCAGGATACCGGTACGACTCGGGTTAATACCGACATCATGAATCACCACCGGACCCGTTGCCGAGACGCAACCTGCAGCTAGCGGAAATGTCGCTGAGGAAATATCCGCGGGCACATCAATATCGACAGCCTGAAGTTCGGCACCGCCCTGCACTGCCGAGCGCAAACCCGACACATCAACATTTACACCGAAGGCGGCCAACATTCGTTCGGTGTGGTCTCGGGTGACAGCGGGCTCAACGACCGCCGTCTCTCCTTCGGCGTACAAGCCGGCAAGCAAGATCGCCGACTTCACCTGTGCGCTGGCTATAGGGCTCACATACTCAACACCGCTCAAGCCTGACTTACCGGCGAGGCGCACAGGAGGCTTACCATCAGTCGTTTCGATACTCGCGCCCATATCACGCAACGGCTTGGCCACACGCTCCATCGGACGACTGCGCAAGGACTCATCCCCGGTAAGCTCGACCGGAAATGACTGCCCCGAGAGCAGTCCCATCATCAGTCGCATGGCTGTACCGGAATTACCCAGGTCAATTGCTGCGGCCGGCACACGCAAACCATGCATACCAGCACCGTGTATAACGACTTCAGTTTCAGCCGGGCGTTCAATACGAACCCCCATCGACTGCATTGCTGCGAGGGTTGCCAAACAGTCCTCGCCAGGCAGAAAACCCCGCACCCGGGTCACACCCAGAGCAATGGCACCAAACATTATGGCCCGATGAGAAATCGACTTGTCACCCGCTACGGTCACTTCGCCCGACAAACTATTGCCAGGGGTAACCACAAATTCTTGTGCACTTCGACTCACGCAAAGCTCCTCTTAAACCAGGTTATCGAGCACTGAGGAAAACGCCGTCAAAAACGTTGCATTCTCGACGGTGCTTCCAGCCGTAACCCGCAAATGATTTGGCAGCCCGTAGTTGCCCACCGGGCGAACTATGACACCAGCATGCAACAATGCCTCGTAAACCGGCAATGCCGGCCGCCCCAGATCAATTAGCACAAAGTTCCCCTGCGATGGAATAACCCGCACACCCGCTATCGATGTCACAGCCTCCGTCAGAAACGCCAACCCCTCAGAGTTAGCTTTGCGACTGGCTTCAATATAACTCTGATCCACCAATGCCGCTTCTGCTGCGGCCAATGCAATGCTATTAATATTGAACGGCTGGCGAATACGGTTAAGCAATTCTGCCATCGCAGGACTGCTGACCGAATAACCAACTCGCAAACCTGCCAAACCGTAGATCTTAGAAAAGGTACGGGTTACCACCAAGTTTGGAAATTCACTCAGCCACGCCAGCGACATACGCACAGCTTGCGCACCAATATACTCGCAATAAGCCTCATCCAGCACCACCACTGTGGTCGGTGGGACTTTCTGCAGAAACGCATAAAGCGCTTCGGGCTCCAGCCAGGTTCCGGTTGGATTATTCGGATTGGCAATAAACACCAAACGGGTCGACTCATCGATAGCAGCCAACATAGCGTTGAGATCATGGCCCAGCGCTTGCGGATGGTCGACTCCGTTAGCCGGAACCACTCGCGATTCAGCGCTGGTAGCCTGAACTGCTAACGGATAGATAAGAAAAGCGTATTCGGAAAATACAGCATTAGTGGCAGCGGTCAAAAAAACCTCTGCCAATAACACCAGAATGTCGTTGGAGCCATTACCCAAGGTCAACTGCCTTGGCTCTACACCAAGATGCATTGCAAGCGATTTTTTCAGCTGAAAGCCGGCACCATCAGGGTAACGATTGATGGTTTTTGCAGCCGCTTCGACAGCCCGCAACACCATAGGCGAAGGCCCAGCGGGGTTCTCGTTGGATGCCAATTTAACGGCATTACGAATACCGTATTCACGCTCAAGTTCATCCAGCGGCTTGCCAGGAACATATGGCCGCAAAGCACGTACCCCGGCCGCGGCATAGTTTAATGGGAAATTTTTATTGGCATCAGACACCGAGATGAACTAACCGGATGCTATCTAAAGAATGGCTTTCGGGTAGGAACCAAGCACCCGAAATAGTTGAGCACTACTCTCAAGCTTCGCTAGCGCTTCGCAGACGTTAGCGTCATCGGCATGACCATCGATATCGATGAAAAACACATAATGCCATTTACGCCGATGCGAAGGACGCGACTCAATGCGAGTCATATTTATATTCTTCGCAGCGAATGGCTTAAGCATTTTATGCAGTGAGCCTGCGTCATCAGTATTGGGTGCAGAAATAATCAAAGTGGTTTTATCATCGCCACTCGCAGGCGGAATACGATGACCAATGACCAGAAATCTTGTGGTGTTGTCACGACTGTCTTCGATGTTCGACACCAGTACGTTCAGCCCGTAGACATCGGCAGCTGAATCACCGGCAATCGCAGCGGTGCCCGCTTCGTTCTTCGCTCGTCTCGCACCTTCGGCATTGCTGCTGCAAGGGATTTGTTCTGCGTTAGGAAGCGACTCGGCCAGCCAAGCCCTGCACTGAGCCAAAGCCTGTGGGTGTGCACACACCCGCAGCACGTCTTTCGGATCATCCATTTTGCCCAGCAAATGCTGGCGAATACGCATCTCAACCTCGCCACAGATACTCAGGGACGAAGCCAGAAACATATCGAGCGTGTGATTGACCATGCCTGCACTGGAGTTCTCGATAGGCACAATGCCGAAACGGGCAGCACCGTTCTCAACCTCATGGAACACATCTTCAATAGTGGCTAGCGGCAGTGCGCCGACTGAATGGCCAAAATGCTTGAAGACAGCAGACTGTGTGAATGTGCCTTCCGGCCCGAGATAGCCCACTTTCAGAGGTCTGTCTCTTATACACATCTCCGAGCCCACGAGACAAGAGGCAATCTCGT
>CAJXQV010000184.1 GCA_913058165.1 uncultured Chromatiales bacterium
CAACAACGTCTTCTTTAACTTCGACAACACGAATCGGACCCGGATAATCCGGCGACTGCAGTTGCCCGTCGACTTTACGTGCTTCTTCGGGGATCTGGTCGATAGGCACTTCCATGAAGGCCTCTTTGGTTGTTTCACCGTAGCCATCGGCAGCTGCCAGCGCTACGCTCTTTTTGTCGCCAACCTTCAAACCTGCGAGTTCTGCTTCTAGGGCGGGAAGAATTTGCCCCGCGCTCTGAACGTAAACCAGTGGTTCGCCACCGGCATTGCTATCGATCACATCACCATCAACGGTGAGTGAATACATTATTGAAACTTGCTTACCATCTTCTATCATTACTGCGTCCTCTGCGAAAACTGGGAATGTTGCGGCAGTGATGCAGACCAGCAGAACCCACATACGTGAGTGAATTGGACGAAACATTTGATTGCCCCCATAGGTGTATTAATTGATTGTTAGAGCCGAGTCGGAAACTGCGGTTCATTCAATCTCTTTTAGGTGCTCGGTACTGTGTGTAGAGCAGGGACAGATACGAGAAATAAAACAGATTGAGAGATCAAGGCTAGCATTTCAGGCGTTATTAGCGCAAATACTAGGGGGTGCCTCGCGCATTTTGCCGCTGGACAGGCAGGCCAGGCCCTATGTTCCTGTCAAAAGTATTCCTTTAATTAATGCAAAAACACCCGCGACCGACACTAACATTGCTAGCAAGCGTTTTATCCATTTAGGGTTAATACGCTCTGAAAGCTTATAACCAATAGGTGTCCCTATAACCATTCCGATAGATATAACAATAAATAGTGGCACATAAACATAACCTAGCGAGTATTTCGGAAGGGCGCTCAAATCCCAGCCATAATAAATGTATGCGATGGTTCCGAACACGCAAGCAACAACGGTACTAACGATGGATGTTCCCGTAGACTTTTTGATCGAAAAGTAGCGTGACAAATACGGGATGGCTATATTGCCTGTGCCAATTCCGCAGATGCTATTACTCAGGCCAGCAAAAGCAGTCACCACAATAAAGGATTTTGTGTTTAAATTTTTCTCAGTGGCTGCATATGGTTGCTTCATTAGAGCTGTTTTAGCGCCCACAAGAATTAAGACAATGCCTAACATTATTTCTATTGTTTTAGCTGGAAGAAAATGAACGGTATAAGCACCGATCACTGCAGTTAGTGCATAGATGCCAGCCATACGCAGACATAAAGAAAAATCAACGTTGCCCTTTTTGATGTGTATCACGGCGGCGTAACTAACAGAAACGCTTGTGCAGGCCAGCGTGGTAGCTACTGCCATTTTTATTGAGAGATCTGAAGGCATGTAATGCGGAAATAAAAGAACCAGAGTCGGCAGTATCAATAAAGTACTTCCTATTCCGGCTAAACCGACTGTTAGTCCTGCCACTAAGCCAAGAAGAAAAAAAGCGATAAAAAATTCAGCGAGCATTATTAAAACTCTCGATTATTAATTCTAGGAATCGCGCTTGTTCAATTCTAAACGCCCCGGCTCTTACGATACAATCGATTGGAGTGAATGGCGCTTGATTATCAATATTGTTCCACGCCTCTGCAGAGCAGCATGAATAGGTTTCGACGAGCTTTACGACGATTATAAGCCCGGCGCCGCCGAGTTGATTTTGCCGTGCAAGCCCTCGATGAGCATCCCTGTAAATCCGGGACTGCGATATTGACGGAAGTCGCGCCATTTTATCCTGCTTACGTTAAGTGGAGGCCTGCTCGGCAGAAGCCTTTAGAGCGATGAAGCACCCCGCACATACATTCTTGCAGGAAATTCTCTACAATAACCTTCAATAAATCTATTGAGGCAGTTCCAGTGTTTAAAAGTACCAAACGGTTTGTTGGTTTCAGCTGTGCTCACCGCCAGCCCTCGCATGATGGACACTGCCAGTACCTGCATGGTTATTCCCGTTCATTCTATTTTATATTTGGCGCCGATGAGGTCGATCCCCGAACCCATTTTGTAATGGATTTTAGTGGGCTGAAAGGCGTAAAAGCCTGGCTTGATAATATGTTTGACCATACCTGCCTTATTAATGCCGATGATCCTGAGCTTGAACTTTTTAAGCAGCTTGATGAACGGGGGATTATTCAGCTGCGGGTGCTGCCTAATGTGAGTATGGAAGCAACTGCGAAGTATGTGGTTGATCATGTGCAGACGATGTTGGATGAGGTGACTGGTGGTCGAGTGTTTATTCACGCTTGCGAATGTCGCGAGAATGACAAGAACTCCGGTTGGTATTATCCACGCGGGGGTGCTGATGATATTTCTCAGGCCACTAGTGAGATCGGCGATTCATAGAACTTAATGCTGTAGTAGCGCAGTTTTAACTGCATGCCTAAGGGTAAGCTTATAAGCTTTCGGAAATTGCACCTTATGGTTTTGAGGGTGCTGCCATTTGATAGATACCCTCTGCAACAAGAGGCTGCAAGTTTTACCATCGATAAAGTGATGGAGTAGCTGAGTGAACCCCATTAATTGCGGGCCTGTGATATAGCCGAATTTGTTCTGAAGAAGCTGGGTATGATAATAAGCTTGCTGACTTAGCAATGGTCAGCGGGCTTTTTTATTGCTCAGGTTTCTGTGGTCGGGGATATGCCGCTATATACTCGAACGACTGTTTGAATAAGGAGATTGTTATGCCTATATCGATACGCCGGTTATTGATTTGCATTTTTGTGTTACTGCCATCAGTGGTGCTTGCCGACTTTCACTTCGATGCGAAAAAGAAAAACGTTATTAGCGATGAAGATATCGCCCTCGCTGCAGAGATCACAGCTTTTCTCGTCGATTATGAGACTGCCTATAACAATCAAGACTATCTTACCGTTAAGAGCATGTGGTCCGCGGATGGCAACCCTATCTATATGGCAGAGGAAGTGCCGTTCCCACTGTATGGCCAGAGCCGTCTTGATGGCTATTTCAACCCGCGTCCCGGCAGGAAGATTCTTGACGGTATCGACAATCGTTATTCTGAAGTTCGTGCCAAATATGTGGCACCGGGTGTCGCTGTAGCGACCTATCGACTTGATTACGACATTAAGCTGGTTGGGATGCCGGCAATGCACGGCTGGGACCGTCTTATGGCCGTGTTTGTGAAGGAAGGTGAGAGTTGGAAAATGTCGGCCTATACCGAATCGCCTATGGGCCCTGCTACGATGGTGCGCAAGATGATTAAGGCTAATCCTGCGGCTACTGATGCAGAGAGGGCCGACTATGCGACAACCCAAAAGACTATTAAGATGCTTGGTCAGGCAGGCGTTAGTGAAGGCTTTGATGCTTTCCTCGAAGAGCGAAAAGACTTGCAGCCAACACATTGATAGGTGGCTGCCCCAGCATGAAAAGACATTTGCTCATCCTGATCACAAAACGTTAGCGACAAAAATCAGGTTGTGGCACTGCGTTACTTTCTTAAAGGCTGTGGTATTGGCACGGAGTAAAGCTTTCGAAGCTGCTTAGCCAAACAGGTGCAATTCAAGGCTCGCATCATGCGGGTTTTTTTGTGTTCCATTTCGTTGCGAGAGTGCTCCGAATGCTTGGAGATATTGATGAATAGTTCGACGTGCCTGATAACCGGTGCCACAGACGGCATTGGCAAAGCTCTTGCTGCAAGGCCTGTCTCTTATACACATCTCCGAGCCCACGAGACAAGAGGCAATCTC
>CAJXQV010000185.1 GCA_913058165.1 uncultured Chromatiales bacterium
GAGATTGCCTCTTGTCTCGTGGGCTCGGAGATGTGTATAAGAGACAGATAATTACCCTCAAAACTGACCTGACTCGCTATGGCATCCGGACCATAAGGCCCATAATAATTAGCGGAGACGTCCCGAGGAAGAACATCGGACTGCTGCGACCGCGCAATCCATCAGATGGAAATGGTGCCGGAAGAGGGACTTGAACCCCCAACCTACCGCTTACAAGGCGGTTGCTCTACCAATTGAGCCATTCCGGCAGCACGCCAAACTCCGGAAAGTGCAAAAGCATTCCCGAACCGCGGCATTCTAATGAAACCTTAGGCTCTTGAGCAATAGAAAAACCGGAATTAAAACAAACCACAAAATGCGCGCTGCGCAGCTTAACGCCAGACGGAAGCAAAAATAAGCTTAAAATCAGCTAGCTATCGATTACAGGGGGCTTCCAGCGCTCGCAATGACTCAGGCGAGCACATGCCTGAGCTTGCACTAAAAGCGGCACAGAATTGGAACTTCTGCTCATATCGGGGACGAATTTCGACCTTAAAACGGTAACCCTTAGCACTTTCACTCACCGCCCCAGTCCGCTGCGCTGCTTTTAGACAGCCCGGGCGATACCCGTTACTTGCCGACAAACTGATCAGCCAAAGGCAGCGAACGCAAAATGCTACTCACGCGACTGCCGTCAACTTGGCCAGCCCCTCCAAAACCAGAAGAGGCCTATGTTCGGGAGAATAGCCAGCTAGATGGGGCAATAGAACCTTTGCGTCACCGCCAGTAACGACCAAACGCACAGGCTGTTTTTGCCGGTTTAGGATCCGCTCCACCGCTCCGACAACGGCCTGCACCGCTCCGAAGCGGACCGCAGAGTCCGTCGACCGGCCCAATAAATCGTCAGCCTGAGCAACGTTCCCTCGAAAGGAAAACTCCTCGATGTCACCCGTAGCTGCAAACAACGCATTTCGCATTAATGCCAACCCGGGAAGTATCAACCCACCCGTGTGAGACGTTCCGCTAACCACGAAATCAATAGTGACCGCAGTACCTGCATCGACAACACAAAACGATACTAAACCCTCATCCATTGCGCCAAGCATTCCGACCCAGCGATCTACGCCCAAATGAGACACATCGGCATACCCATTGGTCAAGCCCAAACACTCCGACTCACTTACGGCAAAGCGGGCTTCCAAATAAAATTCGCGCATCAACAAGTCGGTAAAAAGCCGGCGCAATTCGGAGCCCATGACGTTGACAATAAACGCTCTTGAGATCTTATTACCGGAGCCTAACGAAGCCCTGATTGCCGCTGGGAGTTCGGTTAGTGCTGCCGCTATTCTCCCTGCATGAACAACATCGCCGGACGCAATAAAAGTCTCGGTCAAGGAACCCGAGTGAATCGCCCATTTTATTCTTGTGTTACCCACATCAAGCAGCAAATTCATCGGACTGACTCCTGTGGATTAAGCCGCAAGCTAACATCGCCGGCCCCAACGAGTTGTTCGCCATGTTCAGTAACAACACGAAGATAACCTTGTTCGTTCACTCCCATTGCAACTCCAGAAAGCGCACTACTACCACTAACCAAAACCGGTTTATTTCTCAAAAAATCATGCGCACACCAGAAATCTTTGTCTCTCGAAAATCCGGCGCCTGCATAATTCTGCAGCACATCGACCAGCGCCGAGACTACGTCCGCCGCAACCAAATTCCTGGATCTAGTAACACCCAATTCATACAACCCTATCGGCGGCTGACCGCCATCGGCATTAACCTGATCGCGAGTCGTATCCGAAACAATCAAGTTAAGCCCCAAACCAACCACGACAGTAATGGGGCCAGCAAGGTCGCCTTGCACATCAATCAGAATACCGCCGATTTTTCGGCCATCGGCGAGCAAATCATTCGGCCATTTCACCTGGAGGCCCTCGCAACCGAGTTTTTGAAGAGCACGCAAAACATGCGCTCCTGCGGCGAGACTTAGAGCAGACAAATCTGCAGGTGGGGCATCCCATGTCCACGAGACAGAGCACCACACTCCGCCCCCCGGCGGAGATACCCAACGACGTCCTCGACGGCCACGGCCACCGGTCTGCAGTTCGGCGAGACAGACTGATGCAATACCAGCGGGCAATGGCCCTGAACGCAGTCCATCCAACAACACATTGTTTGTTGAATCGCACTCCCAGAGCGTGTTCAGTGAATGAAGCACGCTACCAGCCGAGGCACTCAAGGCACTCTGAATTGTTGCTCTATCAAGCGCCTCATAAGGCTGGCCCAGTCGGTAACCTTGACCGGCCTCGCCATTTACCTCAAGTCCAAGCGCTCGTAGCTGACTCAATTGCTTCCAGACAGCAGCGCGCGAGACGCCCAGAATAGCGGCCAACTCACTGCCCGAATGAACCTCGCCATCACCTAACATTTGGAGCAAGTGCTGCTGGGCAATCACAAGTCAACTTCGTCCGATATCAATCCAGGGAGTTACATCCGCTGAAGATTCATGCGCTAGAAATTTAGTGACATTTGATCGGTGGGTATACAACACAAATAGTCCTAACAGCGAAGAGAACATAAACAATGACAACACAACGGGCGACTGAAACATGAGTACCGCCAATGGCATCGCAAGCCCTGCAACAATAGTGGCTATTCCAACAAATCCGAACAACTTAAGCGTTACCACCCAGGCGATGAGCGCAGGAATAAGCAACACGGGTGCGGCAGCTGCAATAACGCCGAGGGCAGTCGCAGCACCCTTCCCTCCCTTAAAACCAAACCAGATCGGATAGCAATGCCCAACCACGGCTGCCAACCCACATGAATACATGAGCCAATCACGGGCGATATCCGGGTCGGCACCAACACCGGGCAGCATTAGCAATGGGAACAACAGAGGGGGAATGACACCCTTGAGAATATCTATGACCATTACGCCGATAGCGAAAGCCTTGCCTTGGGTACGAAGCGCATTGGTGCCGCCCGCGTTACCGCTGCCAGACTGGCGAATATCTACCCCACGGAGACGTCCGATTAACAGCGCCCCGTTTATGGACCCGAGCAAATAGCTCAGAAATATTTTCAAGCCAAGTTCCAGCATAAGAATCTAACCCGATAAAGACAGCGGCATTGTATCACCCCCAAATAGGAAGGCGGATCAAGCGGCACCATACTAAACGTCGTTAGCTTTACGCCAATGACTTAGGTCTCGCCCAGCAAGAAGCTCAAGCTCTGCAATCTCATCGGCAAAAACCCGCCCCAACCTGGAGCGCATTTCATTGCTCATGGGCGTCCGCTGATGATGGCTTTTATTAAGCTGATCGAGCTTGCCAGACACTGACACATTACCCAGTCCCAGAAACTTTTTCAGCAGCCGGGCGGGACGCCGGATAACCGGTGGCAACCCGCGTTGTGCTATGGCTGCAACCCATTTGCTTTTGTTAGTTTTGTTCGCATTCACCACAGGAAATTCATTAAGTGCGAAAGGATCCAGCCCGAGGAACCCAAGTACATCATCGAATGTTTCCTGTGGCGCCTCTTTGATTTCATCAATCAGCAAAACCTTAATCTGCTCATCAGGGAAAAATGCTCGGACTCTTTGAATGCCTTTGCTCATACGACCCATCGTTTCATACTGCAAAACCGCGGGTTCCAAACCTGTCTCTTATACACATCTCCGAGCCCACGAGACA
>CAJXQV010000186.1 GCA_913058165.1 uncultured Chromatiales bacterium
ATCTACACAGAGTAGATCGTCGGCAGCGTCAGATGTGTATAAGAGACAGGCCACATAGCTTTGCTCTTCGTTTCGCCCCCACTTCGGGATGGGCAATGCACGCCGGTCGATCTTACCGTTTGAGGTGAGCGGCAGATTATCGAGCACCATAATCACCGAAGGCATCATATAGCGCGGCAAATGGGCTTTGAGGAAATCACGCAATTCAGATGTTTCAAGTGCTTGACGTTTCTTCGGCACCACCCAAGCAACTAAGCGCGGGTTACCCTGAAGATCATCGCGTAAAGCGACAACCGCACGGTCTGCCCGCTCATGCGAGGTGAGCTGCGCTTCTATCTCGCCGGGTTCAATCCGGTGCCCGCGCAATTTAATTTGCTCATCAATACGCCCGGTAAATACCAGATTGCCGTCAGGCAAATAACGGGCACGGTCGCCGCTGCGATACCAACGCTTGCCGTTCATCTCGACAAAGGCTTTGCTGGTGAGCTCAGGCTGCTGCCAATAACCCGCCGTTACATGGGTGCAGGCTATCGCCAGCTCACCACAAATGCCCGACTCCTGCTGTTGCGTGTCGAGCAATATCACCTCCACACCGGCCACTGGTTTCCCGACAGGCACCAATCCGCCATGCAGCTCTGTCTGCTGACCTGCAAACCATTGCAATGCTAGCGAACACTCTGATGGCCCCAAACCATTCACGAACACGGTGTGCGGCTTAAAGTTACTCTTAAAGAATTCAAAGTCGCCGGTCTTTGCCGCTTCACCGCCGAGCACCACCGCGCGCACCTCGGTAACATCATAACGGCAAATTTTGTGCCGCATTAAATAACGATACACCGTGGGTGTCGAATGTAAAACAGTGATATTACTCGCAGCAATTGCTTCAATCACCTCACCGAGATACGCCTCGTGCTTTACATCGAATGGACACAAACATGCACCGCTAATCAGGCTGGCGTAAATATCCATCACTGCCGCATCGAAACCGAAAGGCGATAACAATGACAAGCGATCGCTAGAGCCTATACCCAGGGCATTACGATAGGTGGCTGCATGATGCAATACATTGGCATGGGTTTGCATCACGCCCTTCGGTATACCGGTGGTGCCTGAAGTAAATAAAATATACGCCAACTCATCGGCGCCCGGTTGCAGCTCGGGGCTGCCAGGATCGCTTACCGATTCATCGCTAACTGTAAGCACCGGTAGATTACCGGCCAGTGCTGAGGCCAATTCGATATGTTCTGCGGCAGACACAATCAGCGTTATCCCGGCACTTGCAATAATGCTTTGCAATCGTTCGGGCGGTGATTCGGGGTCTAGCGGCACGTAGGTCTTGCCGGCCTTAAGCGTACCCAGCAAACCTGCCAGCATTACAGCGTCGTGACCCAGCAAGAGACCTACCTGCTGCACAGGCAGCCCAGCGGCCACAGCCAGCACATCAGCAGCAACTTGATTTGCCCGCGCGGCAAGCTCAGCATAGGTCCAGACCCGATCGCCAACCTGCACCGCTGGCCGCGCGGCATAGCCAGATAACTGCCGGTCGAATAATTCCACGACAGTTGTTGCTGCCGCCAGTGGCTGCGATGCAGGCATAGAAACCGACTGGGTATCGACCCGCCATGAAAACTCGCTCAGTCGACGCGACTGACTCTGCGTCATCTCAACCAATACCGACTCAAAAACTTTGAGCATTTGGTCCATGGTCGCAGCATCAAACAGGTCGGTGCTGTACTCCAGCGCCAGCAGCAGGCCGGCATCACCTTCGGCCACGGCAAGATTTAAATCGAACTTTGCGGCACCGCGATCAATGTGGAAGGTGTACGAATCATCGCTGAGCTGCAACGGCTGATCAAATTCGTTATGCAGATTGAACATCACCTGCACCAAAGGCGGCGTCGATAAACTGCGCGCCGGTTGTAACGCCTCCAGCAGTTTTTCAAACGGCAGGTCTTGATGCTGGTAAGCACCCAGCGCCGTCTCGCGAACACGTGCGAGTAAAGTTCTCACATCGGGATTGCCGCTTAGATCACTGCGCATGACCAGCGTATTCAAAAAGAAGCCGATTAATGATTCGAGCTCGCTGCGCTGACGCCCAGCTACCGGACTGCCAACAACAACATCCTCGCGACCGCTATATCGCGCAAGCACTACGCTAAAGGTTGCCAGCAATACCATGTATAAGGTGCACTGATTATCTCTGGCGAGTTGATTGGCTGCCTGTGAGAGTGAAGCATTCAAACGTCGTTGTACCCAGGCACCGCGGTACGATGGCACCATAGGTCGCAACCTGTCATAGGGCAAACCCAGCACCGGCGGCACGTCGAGCAACTGCTCGCCCCAGTAAGCAAGCTGCTTCTCAAGCTCATCACCGGCCAGCCAGTCAAGTTGCCACAATGCATAATCAATATATTGCACGGGCAGCGGACTCAGCTCTGCATCACCGCGATACAAACGAGTTAATTCATCGCATAACACGCCCATCGACCAGCCATCGGAAATGATGTGATGCATCGAGATAAGCAGCACCGAATCATCCTTAGCAACGTTGAGCAGAACCGCGCGCAACAATGGTCCGCGCTGTAAATCAAACGGCTGACGGACTTCATCCAATAATCGCGCCTGCAATATGGCATCGCTCGCACCTGACAAGACTTCGCTGTTAACCGGAATAGACAGGTTGGGCAATACCATCTGCACCGGATCTCCATGACGTGAGGCAAATACGGTGCGCAAAGATTCGTGCCGGGCGACCAGTTGATTCAAGGCACTCTGTAACTGTTGAACCTGCAACGGACCCTTTAAGCGCGTGGCACGATGCAGGGTATAAGCCGTGCTTTCAGGTTCTAACTGGTCGAGGAACCATAGGCGCTGCTGCGACCACGACAGCGGTGCTAACAGACGCTCCTCGGCACTGCGGGCGGTAAGCGGGAGACTGCTGTCCTGACTGTAGCCGGCCACCACCTCGGCAAAGCGTTCCAACACCGGGTTCGAGAACAACTCACCCAGCGGCACCTGCACACGCAATCGATCACGCAAGCGCGCCATCATGCGTGTGGCGATGAGTGAGTGCCCCCCAAGCGCAAAGAAATCATCATCAAGCCCGACAGCCGATGTCTCCAGCACACCGGCCCAGACTTCGGCGATAACAACCGCCACTTCTGTTAGCGGCGCACGATAGGTTTCGCGGTCATTGAATTCGGGCAATGGCAGTACCGCGACATCCAGCTTACCGTTTAAGGTGAGGGGAAATGCATCAACCACTACGAAGGCTGTCGGCACCATCGACTCGGGCAACGACTCCCGCAATACACGGCGCCAAGCCTGAGTTTTGTTTTTCTGCTTCGGCAAAAGCTGCACCCAAGCGACTAACTGAGGAGCGGAAGTCGCGTCTGCCAAACGCACAACACTGCGACGAATGCCATCAATACTGCTTAGCAGCTGCTCGATCTCTGCAGTTTCAATACGCTGACCGCGTAACTTAATCTGTCCGTCACGCCTGCCAGTAAATACGAAGTTCCCATCGGGCAGATAACGGGCGATATCGCCGCTGCGATAAGTGAATGAATCAATAAATGCGACTTCAGTGATATCAGCATCATGCCTGTCTCTTATACACATCTCCGAGCCCACGAGACAAGAGGCAATCTCG
>CAJXQV010000187.1 GCA_913058165.1 uncultured Chromatiales bacterium
CTTGTCTCGTGGGCTCGGAGATGTGTATAAGAGACAGTCGAAATCTTCACCTAAAGGATTGGATCTCGGATCATGCGAACGCAGTGGCTCCAGATTTAGTTGCTTAGGCCACCAGTATTGATTTGGCTTGGGTTCGCCCTGAGCAAGAGCCGTTTCTGAAAAACCGACAAAGGCCATCGTCAGCACAACAGCTACAAATAGAGACAAGGTGTCTTTCAGCATTTTTATGGCCTCCGCCAAGTTTAAAACAAGGATGCTCTTAAAAAAGTCAAACAATCTTTATACTGGTTCTATTTTTATACTGCTTTTAGATAGGAATTACCACTAGCAACAGTCATACGTCATCATTACCAACCGGTCGTTAGCGCAATCGCACAAAAGCCTCCACCTGCTGGCCGATGCAACTGAAACTGTCCTCCCATTTGAGATTAGTGGCATTTTGAAGGTCATACAAAGACTCGCCTCCAATTCGCCGACTCGCGTGGCCGAGGCCTGCCAATTTATCTCGCCTCATAGCAAATATCAGGATACAAGGACTCACATGGATCCCATTACTCAAGGCGTGCTCGGAGCGAGCGTCCCGCAGGCTATCGCCACGAAAAAACACATTGTTGCGGCGACGGTATTTGGTGCTTTAGCCGGTATGTCGCCGGATCTCGACAACCTCATCCGCTCGGGCACCGACCCGCTGTTACGAATGGAGTATCACCGTCAGTTCACACATTCGCTTGTGTTTATTCCGGTGGGTGCTCTGATATGTGCACTGCTGTTCTACTTTTTGTTTAGCAGACGTTGGCAAATCAACTTTAAATACACCTATCTCTATTGTCTGCTGGGTTACGCAACCCACGGTCTACTCGATGCCTGCACCAGTTTTGGTACCCAGCTACTCTGGCCGTTCACTAACGAGCGCTTTGCGTTTAACACCATCTCGATTATTGACCCGCTATTCACATTGCCACTGCTGGTATTGGTCATCCTGGGCGTCAAAAAAAAATCGGCACGGTTCGGCCAAGCCGCCCTATGTTGGGTACTGATCTATCAGGGCCTGGGTTTTTATCAACATCAACGGGTTATGGGTATCGGCTCACAGTTGGCCGAGCAACGCCAGCATGTTCCCGTGCGCATGGAAGTAAAACCCAGCTTTGGCAATCTGCTGTTGTGGAAAGTGATCTATGAAATAGAAGACGGCTACCACACCGATGCGGTGCGAGCAGCAAGAGACGTTACCATCTACCCTGGCGATTTTATTCCTAAGCTCAATATCGATAGCGACCTGCCCTGGTTAGACAAAGATTCGCAACAGGCGAAAGATATTCAGCGGTTTGGGTGGTTCTCCAAAGGCTATCTTACCCTCGACCCGACCAACCCGCTCCGGATCACCGACATGCGCTATTCAATGGTGCCAAATGAGTCACAAGGTATGTGGAGCATATGGCTTGACCCAGCAGCCGCTGAGAGTGACCACGTCACAATGAAGCAGGACAGAGACACCTCGGCATCAAGGCGTGGGAAACTAATGCAGATGCTACAGGGTGAAGAGCTGGCACCTGAATCATCGTACGGGCCCTAAGTCATTTTTAGATAGCCCACAAGCATTCTGTGCGACCCACATTTGAAGTCAGCTGGGCGATGCCTGAGAAAGTTAAGGCTTAAACCTCAAGCTCATGATGCTCACGGCGGCATTCGTAACGCAACTGATCGCCAGCCTCACGTCCGAATAACGATTCCAACCGGCCCCAACCACTTAAATCCATTTCGCGCTTGAGCAGAATATCCATCTGCTTGCGGCCGCGCTCTATAAGATAGTTTCGGTCGACCGTGGTGAAGCTGAAGTTATCGACAAGCTCGAAGAACTGCTGCAAGTAACCGGGCACTACCTCATCCCGAATCAGGCAATATTCGGCCTCATCAACTTCTTTGCCGTAGAAGCCCCAGGTCGAAAGATACTGGCGACGATCCGACTGAATGCGGCGGGTAGGAATTGCTTTGAATTTCTTCTTCTCAGTTATGGCGCTCAGTGGGCTGAAGGCTTGCTCCCAGTAATCCGGGTACATCACCCCGTCCACTTTACCCGGCATGTCGACATGGTAACTCCAGACCGCCGGCGGATTAACGTTGTAATGCAGAAACAAATGCGGCGCCGGTGAATCTGCCCGGGTCATCGCGTACATCAGGTTAACGTCATTGCCCTGACCTTCCACATAAATGTGATAAAGGCGGTCTATAACGCAGCCCTTGGGCGTCTCCCAAATCCGCATATAGCCGGCCTCGCTGTGCGGCGGAAACCTTAATTTAAGGCGAATAAATGGGCCGCCCTCTTCGTCCTGCATTTCTGTCATTGCGTAGCGATCGATAATCGTATCGCGGACTGCGCAGGTATCGTTAAGCGGCACTGGCCTTGAGGTGGCTGCCTCTGAAGGGCTTTGAGCGCTTAACGAAAAATCATAAGACGGGTCACTTTGTGCGCTTGTCATAGCCGTTCCTCAGATATTTGATATATCCATGTATACGCCCTGTAAGGCCATTCGGATGCAGAATTGCAGAAATAATACGAGCGCTATTACTAGCGCCTGCCGTCGTACCAAATACCTAAGGCCGACTTGTCACGCATAGTTTTGAGCGGTCGCCAGAGCAGGCGCAGCATCTGCCCCGCTAACTCTTTCTCTGTATAAAGGCCGACTTTACGATTTGATGTGTGCAGTGGATGGTTCCGCAGCACCACAAATTTACTTTTGTTCTGGCGAGCGTATTGCTTAATGCGACGAGAAAAATCGATTTCTTCCGCAACAAAAAGTTGCTCACTGAAGCCGCCCAACTCGGCAAACACATCAGCACGACACACGACAAATGAACCCGCTGCCCAATTGAGGGTTTTGGACAACAACGACCAGCTTCGTAACGCCCAACCGGCAAGCCCCGGCATATCATCCATATGCATCAAACTGCCGCAGCCCAGATGTTTACCCCCATCAATCAGCACCAGCACATCGGCCAACAGCCCGGGCGACAGATCGCTGTCTGCATCGACAAAGATCAGCCAATCACCCGATGCCGCCATAGCACCTGTATTGCGAGCCCTTGATATTTGATTGACGGCCTCAAACACAACCAAGGCGCCGGCCTGCTCAGCCCGCTGTGCTGTGTCATCGGTCGAATTGTTATTCGCAACGATGTATTCAACAGCAAACTCCCTGCCCGACTGAAGTCGGCAGACCGCAACAGCCGCAGCAATATGCTCGAGGCAGCGCTCTATCCACTGGGCTTCGTTATAGGCGGGAATGACAAATGAAAGCTTCATAGTTCATCACAGTAGCAGACTAAAGAGCCGGGCAGAGAGAACGCGCATAGAATCGGCAGCAAAGGCCACCAGCACCATCAACTGCTCCAGGGCTCAGCGCAACACACGGGCATTGAATCTATTCACCGAGGCCCGACGTATACTTACATAAGAGCATTTGAGGAGAACGTAATGACCATTAAGCGACGTTCACTAGTAGCACTTGCAGCACTTTCACCAATCATGAATTGGAGCAAAGTAATGGCGGCATCAGACGATAGCGACAGACTCATGCTCACCGACTTCACCCTGAAGGAGCCCTATTACATCTGTCTCTTATACACATCTCCGAGCCCACGAGACA
>CAJXQV010000188.1 GCA_913058165.1 uncultured Chromatiales bacterium
GTACTGGGCTTGCCACGGGTGCAGATCTCGACAACGTATCGGTGAATCTGTCGACACTTAGCGAAAATATTGATGCGTCACTTGATATCTATGGCGACACTATTTTGAACCCTGCGTTTCCCGACGATGAAATAGAGCGAATCCGTGCCCAGTACCTCACCAAAATTCAGCAGGAAAAAACCCAGCCAAACAGCATGGCGCTGCGGGTTCTGCCGAGTCTGATTTACGGTGATGAGCACGCCTATGGCCAACCGCTAACGGGTTCGGGTACCGAAGCCTCAATGAGCGCTATTACACGAACAGACCTGGTCGATTTTCATAGCACCTGGTTCCGCCCCAACAACGCGACATTGGTTGTGGTTGGCGACACGACCATGGCCGAGATAGCGCCCAAAATCGAAGCGCTGTTTCGCGATTGGGAGCAGGGCGACATACCGGTAAAAAACATTGCGCCGGTTAGCGCAACTCAAACCAATGTCATCTATCTAATCGATAAGCCTCAGGCCGAACAATCCATGATTTTTGCGGCCCGCCTGCTCCCCTCCAAAGCTGATTCGAACGATATCGCTCTGGAAACCATTAACGATATTCTCGGCGGGCTCTCGTCATCGCGTATCAATATGAATCTCCGCGAGGATAAACATTGGTCGTATGGCGCACGCAGCCTTATCTGGCCTACCCAGGCCCAACGGCCCCTCATCATCTATGCGCCGGTGCAAACTGACAAAACCATGGAGTCTGTTCAAGAAATACAACTGGAACTGGCTGGCATCATCGGCGAAAACCCGGCGAGCGAAGATGAGTTGGCGCACACCAAAAAAACCAATACGCTGTCTCTGCCTGGCAAATGGGAAACCGGCGCTGCAGTCCTCGGCAGCCTAGTCGAGATTGTGCGCTTTGGCTTGCCTGATGACTATTGGGACAACTATTCAACCGCCATCAACCAACTGACTCTGACCGAGGTTAACTCTGCTGGTGATGCTCTGGTTAAGCCTGGCGAGTTTGTTTGGGTCATTGTCGGCGATCGTGCAAAGATTGAAGACCAGCTCAAAACACTGGGCATGGGCGAAATAATACTGCTGGATGCTGACGGCAAACCGTTATAGATTAACGAGTGATGAAACCCGCACCCGACAACCAATATCGCTGGACAATCGCCGTTGTCGCGGTATTGATTTACTTCTTTACCAATGGCATGGCCATTTTCGTGCCGCAAAACCTCTTCCCGCGGTTGATGGAAGACTTCTCGGTAACCTCGGCTGTCATCAGCCGCAGCGCCGGAATCACCCTGCTCGCTGCGGCATTCATGGCGCCGTTTGCGGGGGCGTTAATAGATCGCTTTGGCGTCATCCGAATCATTCGCGTCGGACTGGTGGTGATGCTGATCTGTTTTATCAGCTACCCCTTTGCCGGCAGCATAGAGCAGCTGTATGTCATCCATGCGGGCCTCGCACTTGGGCTGGTCTGCTCTGGGCTCATGCCAAATGTTGTGCTTATTACTGCCTGGTTTCAGAAGGGCCGCGGCTCAATGATCGGCATACTGGCGGCAGGTTCGAGTCTTGCCGGTGCCGTATTACCGCTGGCTATTTCGCCGTTAGTACTCAATCCCGACTACGGCTGGCGCTGGGGCATGGGTGCACTCGCCATAGCGTTCTTCTTCTTTGCTTTTGTGCCGGGCTTCCTATTGTTAAAGCCTGCGCCCACTCCGGATAGCGATGCCGACACCAACGTGCCTACCGATGGGGTAGAACTGCGCACAGCCATGCGCAGCATTACGCTCTGGGCGCTGGCGCTGGGTTCCGCGTGCCTATGGTTCAGCATCCAATCGATGAACAGCCAGGTAACTATTTTCTTTGAACAGGAAGCCGCACTGACTCCGCAACGCGCAACGCTCCTGTTCTCGCTAATTTTCTGGTGCAGTTTTTTTGGCAAGTTTTTATTCGGTGCCGTTAGCGATTTCATCGCCAAACGCCACGTCATGCAAATCGCCAGCTGCATATTGTTCATGGGCTGTCTGCTGCTATTTAACTACTCTGGTGGCGAGCTTTCGTTAACCACCGATGGTCTGCGCTTAACGTTATTCGCTGCAGTCTTCGGGCTTGGGTTTGGCGGCTGCTTCACCATGATCCAGCTGGTTGCCGTTGAAAGTTTCGGGCAGCGTTCTCTTGGTAAAATACTAGGGTTTATCGTCTTTATCGATTCCACCGGTGCTGCGCTTGGAACGGTGCTGATCGGGCAACTCAGAACATCTACGGGCGATTACCTCGTGCCGTTCTTAGTGGTTACCGCGGTGGCCGCAACTGCGATACTCGCAGTAAGCCTTATCAAACCGGTAACATCATCTGCGGACTTGTCAGCCAACCGTTAAAGTTAGACCATCGCCTTCATGATTGAAGTCAGCAAACTGAGTAAAAGCTACGGAGATTTTCTCGCCGTTGACGCCCTCAGCTTTCAGGTTGATAAGGGCGAGGTGCTTGGTTTTCTCGGTCCAAACGGTGCCGGCAAAACCACGAGCATGCGCATGCTCGCCGGATTTGTTACGCCGACTGCCGGCGACGCATATATTTATGGGCACTCTATTTGCGACGATTCTCTGGCGGCACGAAGAATTATGGGTTATCTGCCTGAGGGCGCGCCTTTGTATGGTGACATGACGCCGCTTACGTTTCTGCGCTTCATTGCCGACACCCGCAATATTTTAAAACATGAACAAGCCGCTGCCATCGGCAGTGTTGTCGATACACTGCAGCTTGGCAGCGTGTTGCAGCAGCCCATAGACACACTGTCCAAAGGCTATCGCAGGCGCTTGGGGCTGGCGCAGGCTATTATCCATAACCCGAAGGTTCTGATTCTTGACGAACCTACTGATGGACTCGACCCCAATCAAAAACACGAGCTGCGAGAACTGATCAGTGCAATGTCTGCCGACCGGATCATTCTTATCTCTAGTCATATTCTCGAAGAAGTTGAGGCGGTTTGCTCCCGCGCTATCATCATTGCGCAGGGCCGAATACTCATAGACAGCACTCCGCAGGCACTCGTAAAAATGTCGCGCTGGCACAATGCTGTTACGTTGCGGTTCCCGCCAAACACTCTTAGCGATCAAGAACTCAAGGCTAGAGCCGCCATCATTGCAGGCATAGCGAACGTTGAGCGTGCAGAGTCCAATACCGCCGAACAAGGCATAACTGCATTTCCGAAACACGGTGCAGCTATCATTCATGACATCAATCAGCTTGCGGCAGCGCTTAAATGGCAGCCTGAAGAGTGCCATGTTGAAACTGGCAAACTTGATGACGTGTTCCGCACGATCACAATTCAATGAGTCCTTTTTTGGCCATCGCAAAACGCGAACTAGGCAGCTACTTTGCAACCCCAATTGCGTATATTTTTATTGTTATATTTTTAGTGCTCAGCGGCCTTTTCACGTTCTATTTAGGTGGTTTCTATGAAAGAGAGCAGGCGGATCTTTCGGCCTTCTTTGGCTTCCACCCCTGGCTCTATTTAATGCTGGTGCCCGCCGTTTCTATGCGCCTCTGGGCCGAAGAACGTAAAAGCTGTCTCTTATACACATCTCCGAGCCCACGAGACAAGAGGCAATCTCG
>CAJXQV010000189.1 GCA_913058165.1 uncultured Chromatiales bacterium
GATTGCCTCTTGTCTCGTGGGCTCTGAGATGTGTATAAGAGACAGCACCTGAGTCCAGACCTTCAATACGATTTGGCTTTACGTACACATAGGTTTGGATCGGGTACAAGCCGCCGGCCGAACCATACAGATATTTTGGTTTGTCGTTAATCTGCCTCGCCCGCAAATTGCTCAGTAATTGTGAGAAGCCATCGAGTGGCATAGCAGCTGCAGCAAACTTCCGATAACTGCGTTGTGCGAGGTATAGAGATTCATCGACAGCGTAGGCGCCGGGTAATGCCACGATGGTTTCATCGCCTGAGAACTTCCGAATGCCTGGCAGGGTTGCTTTAAACTTAGCCCGATCTTCAGGGTCGTTGACCGGCTCAACATCTTTTAGTACGGAGGGATGCGTGAGCAACGGATCATCGAGTGCTTCAGCCGCAGCAGCTTTCGCTGTCGGTTTTTGTTTCTGATACAACGCACTTAAACCCTTCACACTCGGATTGCGATAGAAATCATCCATGCGCGGCCGGAAGCCTAAGTTCTGATCTAGCGCATTGGAAATGCGGATCATCTCGATAGATGTGGCGCCCATCTGCAGCAGGTTTTCTGCCGGGTTAATTTCGGTCATGCCCAGTACAACGCAAACATGCGCTGCAATGTCGGCGTTGCCGCTTGCTTCGGGCGCGGTTGCGGTTGCCGGTTGAGCGTCACCGAAGTCGGGTTCGGGTAGGGCGCGTCGGTCGACCTTGCCATTAGCGGTGAGTGGCAGAGCATCGAGGAATACGTAAGCGGAAGGCACCATGTACTCAGGCAGTTTGTCACGAAGGTGCTCACGCACATTGTCGGTGCCGGGCGCTGTCCCTTCGGCAACGACATAGGCCACCAAACGTTTGTTTCCGTGCGCCTCACCTACAGCACTGACGACACAACTGCGAATGCTGCGATGGTTTTCTAGCGCTGCTTCGATATCGCCGAGTTCAACGCGGAAGCCCTGTACCTTCACTTGGAAATCTTCACGCCCCATGAATTCGATATTGCCATCGGGTAGCAAACGACCCAGGTCACCGGTTTTATAAAGTGTTTCGCCGGTACGCGGGTGAGTAATGAAACTGGCTGCAGTTTTTTCCGCATCACGCCAGTAGCCCTTCGCCACACCTATTCCACCGATGTATAGCTCACCCGTTACCCACACAGGGCACAGTTCGAGTTCACTGTTTAAAACATAAAAACTCTGATTGCGCATTGCTTTGCCATAAGGAATGCTGATCCAGCTTTCCGGTACATCGCCTATGGGGTAAATAATGGACCAGATCGATGCTTCGGTAGCACCGCCCATCGAAATAACCTCAACCGGTGCAGAGATGTTTTTGATTCGTTCGGGCAGTTTTACAGGAACCCAGTCGCCACTCATCATGACGACGCGCAACGATTTAATTGGTGATATCACCTGTTGCTCAGTGTAGTCGGTAACTAGCCCCATGAGTGCCGGCACGGTATTCCACAGAGTGACCTGATGGGTGTCGACAAGGGTTGCCCAATGCGCCGGGTCGCGCATGCCGGTGGCATCGGGAAAGACAATTTGTCCGCCGGCGGCGAGCAGACCAAAAATATCGTAGACCGATAGATCGAAGCTCAGCGATGACAAAGCCAGCACGCTGTCATTGGCAGTAACTTTAAAACGATCGTTAATGTCGGCGCAGGTGTTCGCGGCGCCACGATGATCAATGACCACACCTTTCGGCTGGCCGGTGGAGCCTGATGTGAAAATAACGTAGGCCAGATTTGCCTGGGTGGCCGGGCAGTCAATAGAAGTGCTCGCAGCGCTGCCTAAGTCGGCCTCATTAATGCGTATGCGCTGTGTGTCTGCCGGCCATTCAATGGCGGCATCCTGACAACTCTGGGTTATCGCAATGCGCGCCTCGCCATAGTCGAGTAGATATTGCAGGCGCTCGGTGGGCATGGTGGCGTCAATGGGCAGGTATGCGGCGCCGGCTTTTAATATCCCGAGAACAGCAACCACCTGTTCCCAACCCTTCTGCATAACCACAGCAACAAGTTCATCGGGTTTAACTTCTGCAGTCGTGAGCCGATGAGCCAGTTGATTGCTCAGTTCGTCAAGCTCTCGGTATGTGAGGCAGCGGTCATTGGAAATAATGGCGGGTGCATCGGGGCGGCGTGAGGCCTGAGCTACGAAACCACTGTGCAACAACCCCTCGGGCAGCGGGCCTTCGGTATCGTTGGCGTCAGTAACCAATGCGCGTTGTGCAGACGGCATTAATTTTGCGAGTGTGGTGGGCCAATCCTGTTGCCAGGCGTCTTCATCGTTGGCGAGCCGGGTGATGCAAGCGGAGTATGCGGCAAACATGTCATCAAGCAGGCCTGCAGGGAACAGCGCTTCGACCGCATCCCAGGTAGCCCAGAGTCCGCCATCGCGTTCGGACGCGACATGGTCGAGCCATACCTGAGGTGTCTGACTAACAGCGAATACCTGTTTACCAAAGTGATGCCACGACGAGCTGTCTTCGCCATTACTGCCAATGCCGAGTGTGCTGGTGAACACGATAGGCATCATCACTTGAGCGCCGTCGCCGGCCTGTGCCATTTCACGCAATACGCGCACGCCGCTGACAAAGCGATTGTCCACACCTTGCCAGAGCTCTTTTTGCAAACGCTGGGCGCGAGCTTCAAAACCATCTCGATCTAAGTGATCAATGCCGAGCAGAATAAGTGAGGTGAAATCGCCGACGATATCATCGACATCCGCATGCAATGGCATGCGGTTAAATAGCGTGAGGTTCAGCGTTAAGCGAGGCTGACGCGACCAGGTGGCAAGTGTTTCACCGAAACATTGCAGCAGTGCCGCGGTCGGCGTTATACCGGCTTGTGCGGCGCGGGTTTGAAAGCGCTCCCAGTCGGCCTTAGGCAGTTGAAAGCCGCGTTGTACAAAACTATGGTCCTTCAATGTTTCCGGTGATACAGCCAATGGCAGTTGCGCCATTCCCGGCAGCTTATCGATGTGCTGTTTCCAGTAATCCATGGCACGTTGGTAGAACGAAGAGCTGTTCAACTGCTGTTCGGCAATGACGTAATCACGGAAACTGATTTGCGGCACCGGCAGCGACGTGTCCATATCGTGATAGAACTGCAGCAGTTCCGCCGACATAATCTGGAAGCTGCGCGCATCGGTAATAAGACAGTCGAGACTAATGTGTAATCGAGTGGTGTGTTTATCAATGACTGTTGCTGCGACTTCAAACAGCGGCCAGATATCACTCGGTAAAACCTGATGCGACATTCTGTCGCGGGTGTATTGCAAGCCCTGCTCGATAAGCTCAGCGCTCTGCAGGCATAAGTCCTGAGTCGGAATGCGGTAGGCGGGTACGTCAGCCAGAATCTGCTGGGTGCCATCGGGCAATACGATGGCCCGCAGCATTGAGTGGCGGTCGATCACTTTTTGCCAGGCCGCGGTGAAGCGGGGCAGATCGAGATCTTCGGCATCAATTTCTATGTACAGATGTGTCGCTACGCCACCCAGTGCAAAATCACTGCCGCGACCCACAAGGTAGGCCCTGTCTCTTATACACATCTGACGCTGCCGACGATCTACTCTGTGTAGA
>CAJXQV010000190.1 GCA_913058165.1 uncultured Chromatiales bacterium
GCACTGTTCAATGCCAGCGAACGGCCTACTGACGGCAGTATTGCGAGGCTGATAAGCAGCGCGCCCGCGCTTAGCGGCAATACAAAAATTGCGCTGGTTGCATGGCGACGTGACATTGTCATTCTGATTCTCGAGCACGCTGAAGAAGATGGCTGGACTCTCGACGATGCCGAACGTATCCGCTTTATCGCCCAGCATCTTGCTAGCGCTAACCAGGTACTCAGTCACGTCTACAACTGCCGCTGGGGCGCATCTATTGCATCAACCATCATGGCTTCTGCCCCCAGTGGACTATCTGTGCTCGGGCCGCACGGTCATGTGGGCTATGCCACATCTAAAGCAAAAATCGTGCTCGAGATGAATGATGGCCTGGCTATAAAGAACGGCAAGCTCTCGTTCGCGGATAAGCTCCTCGAAAAAGAATTTTACGAGAACTTTTATCGGCTTGAAGGGCAAGATAGTGGTGTTTATAACGTCTCGGTGGAACGAAGCTCAGGAAAGCCGCCCTTTCAACTCATGCTGGCCGCTATGAAAACTAACTTCGGGACGGCAAAAAATGTTCGGGGACAACCTTTTCTAGCACTGTTTGTGAAAAACCCCAGCGATCAGGCAAAACTTTCCGCTCATCAACTGCAGCAGTATTTTAAATTCACCAAAGCAGAAGCCAAAGTCGCACGTGCCGTATTCTCTGAGGACACTCTGCAAGATGCTGCCGGATCGCTAAACATCAGCATCAGCACTCTGCGAACCCATCTGGGTCGGGTTTATGAGAAAGCCAAGGTCGGCAGCCAATCGGAGTTGATGCGAGCGTTGTCCAGCACCTTGCAAACAAACCGGGTTAATGATGAGAACATCCTCAGACCCATTGTCAACGCACCAAAGAGCTCCATGGACTCTATCAGGCGTCATAACAAATAGACTGCAGCCCACATATATTTGCCCCAACACCGAATATCATCCAAATAGACGATGTGCAGCACACAGGCAGCTTGTTAGAGTGAACGGTATTAACGGGCTTGGGGAAAGTCACAGTCGTTCGTGATCAGGTCTATAGCGATTTCTGGTGACAACCACAGGGAAATGGTTCCACCCATAATCGCAGTAAAACAAAAAGGCAACCTCACGGTTGCCTTTTTGTTTTACTGCGTAGCGCTTTTTTAGAGCAGCGGATTCAGTCCGGTGACCCTATGCTCTCTCGCCTATACCGGCGCATAACGATCGCCCTCGGGCTGCCCCTTTCCAACAATAACTGCAATCGTCCAAACCAAAACCGTTATCGCAAGAAACGGAAGACTCAATAAAGCTCTCTTGCGGGATACGCGCCAACCGCAACGCAAGGGTGCTTTTAACCTCGCCCAAAAAAGATACGGCAGATAAGCCCAACGCAACACCGGGGTCTCGAGGTAAATAAACTGGTCAGGCCCTGGACGCAACCACGCCTCTCGACTCGGCAAACCCCAATACCAACTGTGCTTAATTGTCCGGCTTAATGAGCTGCGTGCACTATGAGTGACCGGAATACTGCGCACAAAGTAAGCAGGCAGTTTTTCCCCGCCTTCAGCCAACCGGCATTCGCTCACCCGCATCTGCACATCCCAATCTTCAAGCACACGAATATCGGTGCGATAACCGCCGACTTTATCAAACCACTTGCGCTGCATAACGCAGGCGGTAGGCTGAAAATCTGATGCGCCATCATGGCGCATAGCACCCCATGAAGACCAACAAGCCATGTGATCGGCAAATGCTATAGGGTTGGGCACCTGCTCCGGCGGCAATACTATCGGCCCACCAAAAAAGGCAAACTCACCAAACCCTTCGGCCAATGCAATAACCCGGGCAAGAAAATCATCACCGGTGACATTTGCATCAGAGTCGATAAAAAAAATAAGCTCGCCCTTGCTGGCCGCAACACCTGTGTTACGGGCAATTGATGGGCCTAGGAGCTCTTCACGCATACCAATAACGCCCGTGTGTGAGGCGATAACCTCAGGCGTGTGATCGGTAGATGCATTGTCGACACAAATCACTTCATGCACCCAACCCTCAGGCAACACCTGACGAATGAGAGAACCCAGCAATATGTCGAGCGTATCGGGCTGATTACGTACCGGGATAACAGCACTGATGCAGCGTTCGGTCATACCTATTCCTCGACAATAAACATGGGCAGAACCAATGCCCCAGTGTGGCATTATTAGCAGCGCGGTTTAGCAAGTGCAACAGTGTCGGCAGTAAACTGCTGTGAGGCAAGCTCCCGGCAATGGCAGATTCACCATAAGCGTGAAACCGATCACTTTGCGGCAGGCGGCGCTATGCTAGACTCGCCCTGTCTAAATTCCGGATACTCTACACACCGTGCCAACATTTTTATCAGATCTGAGCAAAGTCCTGAAAAAACCCTCATTACTGGGGCCTTTTATTAAAAGCTATCGCTCAAAAATAACAGCGGGCAAGCTGCTGCAGCAACACAAAACCGATCCGGCCAAGATCGTTGAAGAAGGCTATAACCAGATGGCCTCCGATTACGGTCAGTGGACGCTAAGTCATTCTCGCCCGGACAGAAGCAAGTACACCCAGCTGATTATTGATCAGCTAAAATCCGGTGCCGACCTGCTCGAATTGGGTTGCGGTCCGGGAGATCCTACTACCCGCACACTCGCCGAAAATTTTAAGGTTACGGCGAATGACATCTCGAGCAGCTGCCTTGAGCTTGCGAAAAAAAATGCGCCAAGCGCTACATTAATTCAGAGTGATATGACATCGCTGGAATTTCCTGCCAACTCATTCGATGCCGTTGTGGCGTTCTATTCTTTCCACCATGTGCCCCGCGAACGCTATCAGCCATTGCTAAATGATATTGCCAGTTGGCTGCGCCCCGGTGGCAAGTTCATCTCTGCAATGTATCCCTACGATGTCGAAAACCTGGTCACCACCGAAGGTTGGCACGGCTCCAACATGTACTGGAGCAGCTACGGCGAAGAAAAGACGTTGGAACTCATCGAGGCTGCCGGATTGAAAGTGCTCAGCACCAGTCGCGAGTCGGCTATCGAAGCCGGTAAAGAGACTACCTTTTTGTGGGTTGTGGCCGAACGGCCTGCCGCCTAAAATTACAGCCGGATGAAAGTACGGGAACTTTCATCCGGCTGCAATTCCACAACTTAAGTCAGCGCGTGGTTACCGTTTTCTCGGCGCGCGCACCCAAAGCATTCACTGAGATCACTTTGTAGCTCCGGACTTTACCTGCAGTTGCAGGGTAAGCGACCCGATAGCGTCCCGATGCTTGCCCGAATGCAGCCTGCACTTCGGCATCACTCAACACTCGATTCCAAACCCTGACTTCATCCACAGCACCATCGAGCTGTGTTGTGCCTCCCGCCAGCAAGCCGCCAAAAAAGCTGCTGCTTCTGCCTACGCCAAGTCCATCGAGCCCATCCATTGTTTCAATTTCGCTTTGTGCCGACACAGGAACCCGCTGCCCGTCGATATACATCACACCACTCGCCGTCGTTCCTGCATAAGTCAGCACAATGTGCTGCCAGACTCCGGCCTGTCTCTTATACACATCTCCGAGCCCACGAGACAAGAGGCAATCTCGT
>CAJXQV010000191.1 GCA_913058165.1 uncultured Chromatiales bacterium
TACACAGAGTAGATCGTCGGCAGCGTCAGATGTGTATAAGAGACAGGTTATCTGCAGCTGATCTTCGGCGCTATTTAGTCGTACAAAACTGTACTTAAACTCTGCTGCGCCTTCTATATGCTGGCAATACCAGCTCAGATGCTTTCTTGCTACCCGGACACCGGTGGTGGAGCCATAGAGCTCGTGGAGTGCCTTCAGGTGAGTGAGAATAATATCACGTTGCTCGATTATTGAGGGGGGGTTCGGCAAAAGTTTTTTGTTTAGCCAGCTATTGATGGCTGTGAACAGCCAGGGCTGACCTAGCGCCGCACGTCCGATCATTAAGCCGTCAGCACCTGTTTTCTCAAGTACTACCGCAGCTTGTTGAGGTGTCTTAATGTCACCGTTAGCAAATACCGGGATATCTATTCTTTGTTTGATCTCGGCAATGGTGTCGTATTCAACATCGCCTTTGAACATGCACGAACGGGTTCGCCCATGTACGGCCAATGCAGCAATACCAATACTCTCGGCCATAGCGGCAATCTCGGGCCCATTGCGATGCGCCAAATCCCAGCCGGTACGGATTTTCAGTGTTACCGGAATACTGACGGCGCTTACCGCCGCCTCAAGTATTTGCCGAACCAGTCGCTCATCCTGAAGTAGGGCTGAGCCCGCCAGTTTTTTGCAGACCTTTTTTGCGGGGCAGCCCATGTTGATATCGATGATATCGGCGCCCAGACCTTCTATAGCCTTGGCAGCTTCGCTGATTTGCTGGGGATCGCTGCCAGCAATTTGTACCACCTTAAGGCCATTCTCATTATCGAGAACCAGCCGATTCTGGCTTTTACGGCTGCGCCACATCGCCGTATCTGCAGTGGTCATCTCCGAGGTGGCCATGCCTGCACCGAACAGGCGACATAGGTTGCGGAATGGCTGATCAGTGAGCCCTGCCATGGGAGCAAGCAATATATTGCTGCTGAGCTGATGTGGGCCAATGCGGAGAGTATTCATGAGATGTGGGCCCTCAGAGCTGGCCGTCGCACTGTAAAACACCGCCTTCGCGACGCAGGCAGATTTCGAGTTGAAAGCCCCGCGCGGTTGAACCGAGATCAACAACGCTTAATTTTATGGGTGTCACCGTACCGGGCTGGATGAGTCCGTTGGGCGGGCGCATTCCGGGCATGTACTGTTCCGCACTAAACAGCCAGTTATTCACCGGATTACCCCAGCGGTCTTTTAAAATAACGCGGATTTGCGGTTCGCCCATAGGCTTGTCGCCCGTAACCGCGAGCTGTGCACGTATGTCGAGCATATCGCCGTTGCTTTCACCTGAGATGGCTTTAGTGCCACGAATTTTGTAGGCGCTGAGTTCCCACGCTGGATATAGCGGGCGATCCAGCGAGGCATAAACACTCCGGATAGTTTCGCCATAGCGTGGGTCAGTCGCCAGCTTCTCGCGGTTATGGTGCAAGAGCTGGATGGCCAGCATGATGAACAGCAGCAGCAATCCGACAGCAGCAAACCAGCGCCGAGATTGAGTTGCACCTTCCCCTTCTATTTCAGGCTTAGCCCACAATGGCGGGGCGCTCAGGTCAGCTTCAGTGGGTTTGTTGATTTGCGCAGCCGCTTGCCGTTGGTTGTCTGCAGTGCTTATCGTTTCGACTTCGCTATCGCTGTCATACCCCTTTTCGTCATCTTCGTCATCAATGCCGACTGCGGTATTGTCGGCCTCTTCTTCGTCCGAGTTATCGGTGATGTCTTCGTTTTCAGTTTCATCAGCCTCGACCATGAACAAAGCCTCGGCTTCATTATCAGCATCCTCAAGCAGGCGTTGCCACTCAGACTTTTCCATGGTCAAGTTGTCAATGGCGGTACGGAGCGACGCGGTTTTTTGTTCGGGAAGCGCCTCGTCATCGAACTCGTCCGAGCCGTTGTTCGTATCATCGGCAGGAATCTCCGCATCTTCTGCCACAACATCGATTTCCGGCTCTTCTTGATCTTCATGCAGCGGGCCTACGGCCTCGATAATAGGGCCTTCATATTGTCCGGTGAAGAATCGACCCCATTGTTGTTTGGGCACATTGAATTCGAGAGGATCATTGGTGTTTGATTCGATGTTCTGGTCTTCATCCTGGCGTGCTTCGTTATCGCTGTCATCTGCTGCTGTTTGGACGCCTGCCGTATCGCCAGCGGCTTCCTCTTCATCGTCCTCGATGAGAATAATGGTATCGCCGTCTTCTTCGTCAAACGCATCGTCCATCAATTCGCTAATGCAGACGTTTTCAGGGTCTTCTGAGCGAGCCAATACCTCAGCGATATCATCGACCGTTAGTGTTATGCCATCTGGATTGTCGCTGCTGGTGTTTGCCGGATCATCAATCTCATCGGGCTCGGCATCGTCATCGGAATCAATGTCCATTGAGCCGATCTCAGGCTCATTGAATACGGCAGTTGGTAATGAGCTTGCTGTGTCAACGTGCCTGAGGTCACTTGCGTCTGTGAGTTCGCGATCATTGTCGAATGTCGCGATGGAGCCATCTGCGCTGGGGCCTGTTGCTTGGGCGCCAAGCTCGTCCGGGGTATTGAGCCAGTTGGGGGGAGTATCCGGGCCCTTAGTTGTCGGGCTATCATCGGTATTGAGAGCGTTATAGACATGCTGGCACTTGCCGCAGCGAACCCGGCCTCCGGCTTGTTGGACTTGCTCGGAGGTCATCCGAAAAGCGGCTGTGCATTTTGGGCATTGGGTAAACATGATTGCTAACTAGTTCTCGCCGGCCAGCAGCACCCAGCCATCCTGTTCTAAAACAATCGACAGAGGGATATGTGGCGCATAAGCAGATATTACTGTTTCCGCCTGTTCTGCGAGTATGCCGGTTAATACCAGCCAACCCTTGGGTAAGACTAGCTTTGTCAGGGTTGATGATAAATCAACCAGTATGCCGCTGAGTATATTTGCGACAACTATATCGTAGCTGCTCTGTATAAGATTTTCGGCATCGAAGGCAAGCATCCGGTCACCGACACCATTTCTTTCCGCGTTTGACCGAGTCGCGATGATTGCTTGCGGATCGATGTCTACACCCGTTGCTTCGCGCCCCCCGAGTTTGAGTGCTGCAATTGCCAGAAGGCCCGAGCCGCAACCGTAATCCATAATGCTTTTGTTGGCGACATCGTGACCATCAAGCCACTCAAGGCACATTGCCGTGGTCGGGTGCTCACCGGTGCCGAACGCCAGGCCCGGCTCAAGTTCAACGATAACCTGATGGGGATCAGTAACGGCCTCGGCGACCCATGGGTAAACCCAGAGTCGACTGCCATATTGTTTTGGTGATACGTCGCGTTTCCATTCGTTCAGCCATTCCCGATCTTCGAGTATTTCTGTAGCCGCGCCAGCCGAGCTTTCCGGAAAATGCTCAGCGAGCGCTTTAATCACGATTGCCGATGGGGTGTCTTCAGTAAACAGAATGTCAGCGGATATGTTTTGCCAGAGTGGCATTTCGCCGGGCTTAGGCTCAAGCACAGGCTCATCGGCAGCGTCCGTAAAGGTCTGTCTCTTATACACATCTCCGAGCCCACGAGACAAGAGGCAATCTC
>CAJXQV010000192.1 GCA_913058165.1 uncultured Chromatiales bacterium
GGCAGCGTCAGATGTGTATAAGAGACAGTCGTTGCAGACTGCAACAAACAAATCGATGTGCTCGTCATCGTCAAAATGACTAAAGCTGGCCGCACAGGACCCCTGTGAACCGGTGTTGGGCGGAGAATTCACAATGTAAGTATCTGATATATCGGTAAACGTGAGATCTCCGTTATTTAAATACAACTTATCCGCATGCTGTGCTGCTCCCCCATTAAAAAACCCTAAGTGGCCTTCTGCAGCAACAAATAAATCCACGTAACCATCGTTGTTAATATCCCCAAATGCGGCTGACAAAGCGGTTTCTCCACCTGGCACACCAGCTGCAGCTGCTATATCAACGAAAGTGACAACGCCATTACTGTCGGGCCCTTGATTATGGAGCAGCACAGTGGCTGATTGCGCAGGCCCAACAAAATAACCCGCACCGGACAAGAAAATATCTGGGTAACCATCGTTGTCGATATCACCAACTGCCACACCGGAACTGCCGGCCATTACCACGGCATTTGCCTCTATCGTGACATCGGTAAAGGTACCATCACCATCATTACTGAATAAAGCACTCGAGGCAGCGCCGTCGTTCGTGAGCAGCATGTCCAAATCACCATCACGATCGTAATCCAACCATGCGATCCCACCATAACCATCGCCAAAAGAACGCGTAAAAGATGAGTCCGTGGCCGAGGCAAACACTTCCGTAAAAGTGGTTCCCTGCTCGGAGGGCTCACTGGTTGACGAGTCATCAGTAGAAGGCTGACTAGTTGAAGAGTCATTACCGATGTTGCAGCCGGCCAGTAAGAAAGGCACTAAAATGAACACTGGAAGTGCATGAAGATGCATATCAAAACCCTATATATGTAATTAATTGCACTGGGCAAAATATCATAATGTTTGATATTACGGCCATTTAGCCACTGAGGGAGTTCTTTCTGAACTGCAACCATTTGCTGGCGGATCTCACAGTAGAGCTGGACAGGACGGTCTGCTAGGCTGAAGATAAATTTTGATTCATAAAAAACAGTTACTATTCGGGGGTTCTCCATGCTACGCAGACAGCTTAGAGTAGGTGCGCTAAAGTGCGGAATGATATTCGGCGCGTGCGCAATTCTGGCTGCATGTGGTGGCGATAAAAGTAACGGCAGTATCGACAACAATGCTGAGACTAGGGAAACTTCGGTTGCTCGCCAATGGAGCGAAGTATTTCTGGAGGGTATTCGCAATGACTTTGCTCGCCCCACCGTACACTCGCGCAACTTGTTTCACATCAACTCGGCCATGTATGACGCATGGGCAGTTTATGATCCAACAGCCAGTACCTATTTGCTGGGCAAAACCTTGGGCGGTGATTTCAGCTGCGCACTTGATGAGTTAGCCGAGCCTCGTGCTTTATTTCTATCGAAACTAGAGGCGCGCGAAGAAGCCATCAGTCATGCGGCATACACTCTAATTATGAGCCGTTTCGATTTATCTCCCGGCGTACTAGACACCGAGGATCTTGCCAAAGAACTGATGGCAGAACTGGGTTACGATATCGACAATAAATCCACAGATTACAGTGATGGCTCACCTGCGGCTCTGGGCAATCACATTGCTGAATGTTATATCGACTTTGGCTTACAAGATGGCTCCAACGAAGCTGGTTTCTTTGCTAATAACTATTACAAAGAGCGCAACCCACCCATTAGTCCTCTCGTTCCCGGAAATCCAAATATCGTTGACATGGACATTTGGCAGCGCATACAACTGCCGCAATTTATTGATCAGTCGGGGAACGCGATCGGTTCAAATATTCCACATCTGAGTCCGGAGTGGGGTCAAGTTGAATCATTTTCCTTAGATGGTGCACCTAAAGCGACGTATCAGCGAGATGGCTTTAATTATCACGTCTATTTCCCCGATATTGCTCCAACGCCGCCACGCTTCGGAAGTGATGAGTTCAAACAAGGCTTTTCCATGGTAGCCCTCTGGTCTAACCATCTTGATCAAACCGATGGCGTCATGATAGATATTTCACCGAACGCGCTCGGCAGCCCTGATAACGCCGACTTAAGCTACTATCCGGCGCCTCAAGACTTTGCGGGCTACAATGTTTTTTATGACCGACTGGCCGGTGGCGACACCAGCACGGGCTACGCCGTCAACCCCTCCACCGGCGAGCCTTACGCACCACAAATGGTGCTACGTGGCGACTACACTCGAGTGCTTGCAGAGTTCTGGGCCGATGGCCCCGATTCAGAAACACCCCCCGGGCACTGGTTCACAATCATCAATAAAGTCAGCGACCATCCGGAATTTGAAAGACGTTTCGAAGGCGTTGGCAGCCCATTGGGCGACTTAGAGTGGGACATTATAAACTTCTTTATTTTGGGTGCAGCTATGCACGATTCAGCCATTGCTGCGTGGGGCATTAAAGGCTGGTATGACTACGCTCGGCCCATGTCCGCTATCCGTGGAATGTGTGACCTAGGACAGAGCAGTGACCCAAGTCTGGTCGGCTCTTATCACCCAGATGGCATTCCACTCGAACCAGGTTTGATTGAAGTGATCACGGCGAACGACCCCCTTCGCGGCACCAACAGCCAGCACATCGATGGGATTAAATTGAAGGCCTGGAAAGGTCCGCAATATATTATCAACCCTGAAACCGATCAAGCGGGTGTCGACTGGATAAAATGCCGAAAATGGTGGCCCTATCAACGGGCGTCCTTTGTGACACCGCCATTTGCAGGCTACGTATCTGGTCATTCCACCTTCTCACGTGCCGCGGCAGAGGTGCAGACGCTTATAACGGGTAGCGCGTATTTCCCCGGCGGCAAAAGCGGCTTTGTTGCCAAACAAAATGAGTTTTTGGTCTTTGAAAAAGGGCCTAGCCAAGACGTGATCCTGGAATGGGCCACCTATTACGACGCATCAGACCAAACCAGCTTATCGCGCATCTGGGGCGGTATTCACCCATACGCGGATGATATTCCAGGCCGTGTTATCGGTAGCAAAATCGGGCTACGTGCTTTCGATTTAGCGAAAAAATATTACAACGGTGAGATGTAAGCAACCTACACCGAAATGCTGCTGATCTAAACGGGCACGCATTGATGCCGTAGCTGGTTAGGCTTTGCCTACCCGTTAAAACGCTCATTCCACCTGCCCCCGTTTTCTTCGCTACACGCTTCCTCAGTATCGAATGTTACGTGCGGCCTTATGGCTTTGATGTGAATATCTACTGCACTTAACTTTTCTTTTATCAGGCTGCATAAATACTCGTCTTTGCGCGCTTTTAGGGCGCTTGTTAAATCATAATTCGTATCAAATACACAAACTACTGACAACGAACTGGGGAAATCATTGTGATCCGCCAAGTGAGTGATCCACTTAAACCCTTGCACTTCATCAAGTGCTGTCTCGCACACTTCAGTAAGTGCTTCGCGTAAAGCCTTTTCTATTTTCTTCTCGTTTTTTTTCATTTTTTATGGCCTTTACGCTAAGGGTTTTTGTGCGACGAATATTTTATGTCGACTGCCCTTGCCTGGACCTGTCTTTTATACACATCTGACGCTGCCGACGATCTACTCT
>CAJXQV010000193.1 GCA_913058165.1 uncultured Chromatiales bacterium
CTACACAGAGTAGATCGTCGGCAGCGTCAGATGTGTATAAGAGACAGGATAGTGACTGAGGTGTATCCCGCTGGCGAAGATCCGATTGCCGGTGCGGATGGTCGTGCGATCTGTGCCGCGGTAAGGGCTCGTGGAAAGGTCGAGCCCGTATTCGTGAAAAACCTTGATGATCTCCCGGGTGCATTGCCTGCACTGCTGCAGGATGGTGACGTTCTGCTAACTTTGGGTGCCGGCAGTATTGGTGCGGTCGCGCCGACATTGTCTGATGTTCTAAAGAAAGGAGGCGACGCTAACAGATGAACGCCATTGCGCCACAGTTTGATAGCGCCATTCGGTATGACGAAAGCATGAGTCGTCATACCTCGTGGCGTGTCGGTGGCCCGGCGGATGTATTTTTTACGCCGCAATCGCAGGAACAATTGATTGGTTTTTTACGTGAACAGAGTTCATCGACACCGTTAACCTGGATTGGTCTGGGCAGCAACTTGCTGGTTAGAGATCGTGGTATCCGTGGTGTTGTGATTGCCATTACGCCAGCATTGGGTGGTTTTGAAGCCAGCGAAGATGGCGTCATTACCGTAGGCGCTGGTCTGGCATGCACTGTGTTGGCGCGTAAAGCGGTGCGTTTGGGTCTGGGCCCTGCAGAGTTTTTCGCAGGAATTCCCGGAACTATTGGTGGTGCGCTTAGCATGAATGCTGGTGCGTTCCATGGTGAGACCTGGAATAACGTCGAGACTGTCGATGTGGTCGATCGCAGTGGCAAGGTAACCACCCGCAATCGTGATGAGTACGAAGTGGCGTACCGTCATATAGTGGCTCCAGTTACCGATGAATGGTTTATCGCAGCACGTTTCCATTTTGCAGTTGATACCGATACCAGCATGAGTCGGCTAACCGCACTAATTCAGGAGCGGCGAGATAAACAACCGTTAGGTTTGCCGAGTTGCGGTTCAGTGTTCCGTAATCCTGAAGGGGATCATGCCGCACGCTTGATCGAAGCCTGTGGTCTTAAGGGCTTCCGTATTGGCGGCGCAGAAGTGTCACCAAAGCACGCTAACTTCATTATTAATATCGGTGATGCTACTGCTGCCGATATTGAAACCCTCATTGAACATGTTCGAGCCGAGGTGGAGAGTGTCCACGGCATTTTGATGCAGCCGGAAGTCCGTGTTGTCGGGGAAACTTCATGAGTCGCATAGCAATTAGCAATCCGGCTGATTTCGGCAAAGTCGCTGTGCTGCTCGGTGGTGATTCGGCTGAGCGTGAAGTGTCACTACTAAGTGGCACCGCCGTGCATGAGGCCTTATTGAATCGCGGTATTGATGCACATCGGATTGATCCGCGCGGAGGTATTGCAGGTCGTCTCTCCGGTTTCGACCGTGTCTGGATCGCGTTGCATGGCCGTGGCGGTGAGGATGGTGTGCCTCAGGGTTTGCTGCAGTCATTGGGCTTGCCATATACCGGAAGCGGTGTGCTCGGTTCGGCTTTGTGCATGGATAAGCTCCGTACGAAGCAGGTCTTGCAGGGCTCAGGAATTGCGACGCCGGCTTATGCTGTTGCGCGGAGTCGTGCTGATTGTGAATCATTGGCACAATCGCCCGGCTTGCCGATGATGATGAAGCCCGTGCTGGAGGGTTCGAGCATTGGTATGTCGCGGGTCGACACCCCTGAGCAAATTATTCCTGCATTCGACAAAGCCGTCGAGTCAGGTTGTGAAGTATTGGCTGAGGCCTGGGTCGATGGGCCGGAGTACACCGCAGCAGTTTTACAGGGTGAAGTGTTGCCATTGATCAAAATAGAAACTGACGCCGTGTTCTATGACTACGAGGCTAAGTACCACAGCGACGCCACCCGCTACATCTGTCCTTGTGGTTTGCCGGAAGAGCAGGAACAGCAGTTCAAAAAAATGGCTGCCCGCGCGTTTGTCGCGGCTGGCTGCTCCGGGTGGGGTCGGGTTGATTTCATGGTTGATGCGACCGGTGAGGCACTCGTGCTTGAGTTGAATACATCTCCAGGAATGACCAGCCACAGTCTCGTGCCGATGGCTGCGAAACAAGCTGGCATAGATTTCGATACGTTAGTTTGGCGTGTGCTGGAAACCAGTTTTGACACTGCGGCTATGCAGGAGGCTATCAATGCCAGTTAAACGCTCAAATCGCCGAAGTGCTGTCGCCCGTAAACGATTTGCGCTGCTGACAATAAATTGGCGCGCATTGCTAAGTGGACTGGTTGCTTGTGTGGCATTGGCCGGGGTGTATCAGGGAACGATCTGGTTGCTTGATCAGCCGATTGAAGCTGTACAGATTCATGGAACATTCCAGCGGGTTCCTTCGGTTCGTATCGAGGCGGCTTTGGAGGGCTATCTCGATGAAGGCTTTTTAAGCGTAAACCTTCGTGATGTGCAGTCCCGTTTAACGGAGATTCCTTGGGTGGCTAAAGTCTCCATCCGGCGTCAGTGGCCGGGCGTGCTTGATGTCACTGTTATTGAAGAGAAGGCTGCTGCGCGTTGGGGCAAGGCCGGCCTGTTGAATACCCGGGGTGAACTGTTTATTGAAGAAGCGACGCACTTGCCTGTCGAATTGGCACGCCTTGACGGCCCGGTCGGTAGCGAAAAGTTGGTCGCGCAGCGCTATTTCGACCTGCAACAGCGCCTTGAGCAGCGTGGCTTAAGTATCAATATTTTGAGTTTGAATGACCGCGGTGCATGGGCGATGCGTTTGAGCGGCGGTTTTGATGTGCGTCTGGGTTCGACCGGAATTGATGATCGTGCCAATCGCTTTTTCCGTGCTTTAGATCAGATTCTTGCGGAACAGAGTGACAAGGTTGCGTACATCGATATGCGATATACAAATGGATTTGCAATTGGCTGGAAGAAAGCAGGCGCAAGGAATGCGTCAATCGACTTGGAGATAGGCCCGCATGGCTAACAAGGTTGAAAAAGAGCTAATCGTTGCTCTCGATATTGGCACGTCGAAAATAGTAGCCATAGTTGGTGAGATTCAGGATGATGGTGAACTGGAGATTATCGGATTTGGCAGTCACCCGTCAAAAGGGCTTAAGCGCGGCGTCGTCGTAAATATTGAGTCGACGGTTACGTCAATTCAGCGCGCAGTTGAAGAGGCTGAGTTGATTGCTGGCTGCGAGATTCAATCGGTGTACGCGGGTATTGCCGGTAGCCATATTCGCAGTCTGAACTCACATGGCATTGTCGCCATTCGTGATCGGGAGGTAACTCAGGGTGATATCGATCGCGTTATCGATGCTGCCCGTGCCGTTGCTATTCCCGCCGATCAGAAAATTCTGCATGTGTTGCCGCAGGACTTCATTATCGACGGTCAGAGCGGTATTCGTGACCCGATTGGTATGTCCGGTGTCCGTCTGGAAGCTCGAGTACACATGATTACCGTGGCGGCAAGCGCTGCACAGAACATCATTAAGTGTGTTCAGCGCTGTGGCCTTGCCGTTGACGATATTGTGGTTGAGCAGCTGGCCTCAAGTCATGCCGCTGTCTCTTATACACATCTGACGCTGCCGACGATTTACTCTGTGTAGATCTCGG
>CAJXQV010000194.1 GCA_913058165.1 uncultured Chromatiales bacterium
CGAGATTGCCTCTTGTCTCGTGGGCTCGGAGATGTGTATAAGAGACAGAAGATAACGTGGGCATCGAGCGTTTATTTGCTGCTGAAGGTTTCGACCGTGTCGTGCACCTGGCAGCCCAGGCCGGCGTCCGCTATTCCATAGAGAATCCACGAGCCTATATCGATAGCAATATCGTAGGCACCCTGAATATTCTCGAAGGCTGCCGTCACAACAAGGTTCAGCATCTGGTCTATGCGAGTTCAAGCTCGGTATACGGTGCCAATACCACCATGCCTTTTTCGATTCATCACAATGTCGATCATCCGTTGTCGCTGTACGCGGCTTCGAAGAAGGCAAATGAATTGATGGCGCATACCTATTCCAATCTGTATAACTTGCCGACCACCGGGCTGCGGTTTTTTACTGTGTATGGTCCATGGGGCCGTCCGGATATGGCATTGTTCATGTTTACCCGTGACATTCTGGCAGGCAAGCCTATCGACGTATTTAACTACGGCAAGCACCGGCGTGACTTTACCTATATCGATGATATCGTCGAAGGCGTGCTGCGTACGCTCGATAGCGTAGCCACACCGAACCCCAACTGGTCTTCTGCTAACCCCGATCCGGGCACCAGTACTGCGCCGTATCGGATTTACAATATCGGCAACAGCCAGCCAGTGGAGTTGCTGCATTACATAGAAGTGCTTGAGGATTGTCTCGGTAAAAAAGCCGAGAAGAATTTATTACCCCTTCAGCCCGGCGACGTGCCCGACACTTACGCAGATGTGCAGGACTTGGTGGATGATGTCGATTACAAGCCCTCCACAACGGTGGAAACCGGAGTGAACAACTTTGTGGAATGGTATCTTGATTATTATAAGCAGTAATCATATGCATGGGTCAGGCGCGGCTATAGGTGGTTTACGTTGAAGATCAGCACTCGGGCGAAGCTTGAGAAACATGCGGTTCGTTTACGGGGTCGCCGTGTTGACGACCTGTTTGCGGCCAACCCAGATCGTTTCGAACAATTTACTCTGATGCAAAAGGGGATAGCCCTCGACTACTCGCGTCAATTGCTCGATGCTGAGGCGCGTGAGGCACTGGTTGCGTATGCGGAAGAGCAGCAGTTGGCCTCGAAAAGTGCGGCCTTGTTTGCCGGTGATAAGGTAAATATCACTGAAGGACGTGCAGCATTGCATATGGCATTGCGTGCTCAGTCGGACGATAGGTTTGCACTCGATGGCGATGATCTGATGCCACTGGTTATCGAACAGCGCGACCGCTTTCTTGCTTACGCAGAAGCGATTCGTGAAGGTAAGATTACCGGGCATACGGGTAAGCCGATTAATACGGTGGTGAACATTGGTATCGGTGGTTCGCATCTGGGCCCTTTGCTGGCGACCGATGCGCTGGCGTATTCGTCGGGCTTCGACTGTCATTTCATTTCGGGTGCTGGCGGTCAGGATCTCGACATTACGCTGCATTCGATTGATCCTGAAACAACCTTATTTATCGTTTGCTCTAAGACGTTTACGACACGAGAAACGATGCTCAACGCCAATGCGGCGCGGGAGTGGTTTGTTGGGCAGATGTCGGAGGCGGCCATCGCGAGCCATTTTGCCGCGGTATCGACCAACTCAGGTGCAATGGATAAATTCGGCATTTCGCAGTCGGCTCGATTCAGTATTTGGGATTGGGTTGGCGGACGTTATTCCGTTTGGTCAGCTATTGGTCTGATTATTGCTATCGCTATTGGGCGCGATGCCTTTATGGACATGCTGGCAGGTGCGGCGTCAATGGATAAACATTTTCGTTCAAGTCCATGGCTTCAGAACATGCCGGTTCTGCTCGCATTAGTTGACTTCTGGAATAGAGATTTTCTTCAGAAAAACAATCATTTATTTTTACCCTATGACCGACGTCTGCATTACTTCCCGGATTATATTCAGCAGCTGGAAATGGAGAGTCTTGGTAAGTCTGTCAGGCTTGATGGTACTCCCGTCGATTATCAGACGTCACCTGCTGTCTGGGGTATGAACGGTTCAAATGCACAGCATTCGTTTATGCAGGCATTGCATCAAGGCACGTTAAGAAGTTCAGTCGATTTTTTCGCTGTGGCCAAACCCGGCCCGAACTATTCCGGCCACAATGCGGAGGGTCAGCATGATGTAGCTCTGGCGAGCATGCTGGCGCAAGCCGAGGCGCTAAAGTCCGGCAGGCAGGCACATGAAGTGGAGGGTTTAGAGAACGCAGCACATCGGGTGCAGAAGGGTAATGTGCCTAGCAATATACTGGTGTTGCATGAACTAAGTCCGTTCTCGCTCGGATCCCTTATGGCCTTGTACGAGCACAAAGTTTTTGTGCTCGGTGTTCTATGGGATATTAATCCGTTTGATCAGTGGGGCGTTGAGCTTGGCAAGATACTGACAAACAAATATGAGGCCCTGTTGGCTGGCGAAATCAGTTCTACAGGCCCGCGTAATATAGTAACGCTCATTCGTGAGTGGCAAGAGGATTAGCTAAAGCGCGGTGCCATTGCCGTTATTGTCGAAGGGCGCTCGCAGGGGTTAAACTGAGTATGGTTGCGCAACAGAATTCAAAACGGAAATTACTATGAAAGTTACCTTACACGGCACAGGCTACGTGGGCTTGGTATCTGGAGCCTGCCTCGCTGAAACCGGCAATCATGTTGTTTGTGTTGATGTGGATGAGGCTAAAGTTGAGGCACTCAAGTCAGGCGAAATTCCTATTTTCGAGCCTGGCCTTGCCGACATCGTCCGGCGAAATGTCACAAAGGGCCGTTTGTCATTTACTACTGATGTTGCTGAGGGTGTTGCGCATGGCGACATTCAGTTTATTGCAGTGGGCACTCCTCCGGATGAGGATGGTTCTGCCGATATGCAGTATGTTCTCGCAGTCGCTGCAAGCATCGGCGCCCATATGGACGGGTATAAGGTTGTTGTCAATAAATCGACTGTTCCTGTAGGCACTGCGGCAAGAGTTCGTGATGTTGTTCAGCAGACCCTGAGCGCACGTGATTTATCCATAGAGTTTGATGTTGTATCTAACCCTGAATTTCTGAAAGAAGGTGCTGCGGTTTCCGATTTTATGAAACCGGATCGCATTATTATAGGCACTGGCAGTGAACGTGCACGGAATCTATTGGCTAAATTGTACGAGCCGTTTAACCGCAACCACATTCGTATGATTGTTATGGACGAGCGTTCTGCGGAGCTCACAAAGTACGCAGCAAATGCGATGCTAGCTACTAAAATTAGCTTCATGAATGAGATGTCAAATCTGGCAGATCGTTTGGGTGCCGATATTGAATCGGTCCGTATTGGTATTGGTTCAGACCCCCGTATCGGCTATGAGTTTATTTATCCGGGCGCGGGTTACGGTGGTTCTTGTTTCCCGAAAGATGTTCGTGCTTTAGAGAGTATCGCTAAGACTGTCGAATACGATGCTGAGCTTATTCGCGCTGTTGAAGGTGTTAATAATCGACAGAAGCATATTCTCTGTCTCTTATACACATCTGACGCTGCCGACGATCTACTCTGTGTAGA
>CAJXQV010000195.1 GCA_913058165.1 uncultured Chromatiales bacterium
CGAGATTGCCTCTTGTCTCGTGGGCTCGGAGATGTGTATAAGAGACAGACGTGCAGTGGCACTAGCGCCAATAACAAATCTATCGGCGCCATAAATAAGGAGGGCGGTGCCTGCCGAAATGGCAAGTATATGCATTAGCATTGCTTAGGACTTTTGGGTTAATTTGTGCGTTTAGGGTTGAACAGCGGGTTAAGGTCTGCCCAGCGTTTTTATGCGAGATTAGCGTTGCAATTCTTTGCTAACAGGACTTTCAGCATGATACACAAACGCTATCTATTGTGCCGCCCAAACAGCGCTTGCCTTCCCTCGCGGGTTGATTCCTGTCCGCCTGTGTTCAGGATGCGCTAGAATCCCGCCTATTGCGTGATATCAATCTTCTTTAATTAGTCTGGAATTAGCCGTATGACCCCTCAGCAAGTAGAAAAAATCATTCAGACAGGTTTGCCGGATGCACAGGTAAGCGTGATGAGTGAAGACGACACTCATTTTGAAGCAGTGGTTATTAGTTCGCAGTTTGTCGGCAAGCGGCCGTTGCAGCGTCACCAGATGGTGTACCAGACACTCGGTGAACTGATGGGGGGAGAAATACATGCTTTGTCGATCCAGGCTAAAACCCCTGACGAGGCCTGATCACGATGCGGGCAGAGTCATCAGACTGGCAACTACTAACCTGCATTATTCAATTCGGAAGTAAATGAGTGGATAAGCTTGCTATTACAGGCGGTGCGCAACTCGAAGGGTCGGTAACGATCTCGGGTGCAAAGAACGCTACGCTGCCTATTCTGGCGGCTACCTTGTTAACTGACGAGCCCGTGTGTATCAGCAATGTTCCGCACCTCCAGGACGTGACAACGACCATTGAGCTACTCGGTCGCATGGGCGCGAAGGTCACTGTGCATGAGCAAATGGAAATCGAAGTCGATGCGGCGGAGATTACCGAACGTCAGGCACCCTACGATCTGGTTAAAACCATGCGAGCGTCGATTCTCGTTTTGGGTCCTTTATTGGGGCGTTTTGGCGAGGCTGATGTATCGCTTCCCGGAGGATGCGCGATTGGTGCACGCCCGATTGATGTCCATGTTAAAGGGCTGCAGGCGATGGGCGCTGATGTGGACATCATCGATGGCTACATCCGGGCGCGGGCCCAGCGATTGCATGGTGCGCATATCGTTATGGACGTGGTTTCGGTCACCGGCACTGAAAACTTGCTGATGGCTGCGGTGCTCGCGGAAGGCGAAACAATTCTGGAGAATGCTGCTAAGGAGCCTGAAGTAGAGGATCTGGCAGAGTTCCTGATTTCAATGGGCGCGAGTATTTCAGGTGCCGGCAGCAGCAAAATGACGGTCCGCGGTGTCGAACGTCTGCACGGAACAAATTATCGGGTGCAGCCTGATCGTATTGAAGCGGGCACGTTTTTGGTGGCCGCGGCCATTACCGGCGGACATCTCCGATTAAAGAAGGTCAATCCGTCACATCTTGAGAACGTACTGCAGAAGCTGCAGCAGGCGGGCGCTTCTATCGAGATTGGCGACGATTGGATTGAGCTGGATATGCGCGGGCGTGAACTCAAATCTGTCGATATCAGTACCGAAGTTTACCCAGGGTTCCCCACAGATATGCAGGCGCAGTTTGTGGTGCTTGATGCGGTTGCTAACGGGGCAGCGGCCGTGACGGAAAATATCTTTGAAAACCGGTTTATGCATATCCCTGAACTGCAACGCATGGGCGCGAATATTAGCCTGAGTGGCAATACGGCAGTGGTTCGTGGCGTCAATCAGCTGAAAGCTGCGCCGGTTATGGCGACTGATCTGCGTGCTTCGGCCAGTCTGGTGCTGGCGGGGCTTGTTGCCGAGGGCGAGACTATCGTCGATCGCATTTATCACATCGACCGGGGCTATGAGTGCATTGAGGAAAAGCTCCGGCAGATTGGCGCTCAGATACGTCGCCTTCCGTAAAACTTTCCTCGCGATGGGGTCACCAGTCGCCTGACTTGGGTTCGTTCGGCAGCCTGGTTTGCGCAAACTGCATTGCTACATGCCCCTAGAGCACCTGTAAATACGACAAACTATAGGCAATCGCCAGTTTCACTGTGTATAATCCGCACACTTTTCGGCGCACCGACCTTCCGGTCGATGTAAGGCAGTCATTAATCAAAGAGGTTTTACTGGATGAGCGCAGACGAAGGTCTCAGTCGCCGCCATTTTCTTGCGGTAGCAACCAGCGTAACCGGAGGCGTGGGTATAGCACTTACAGCCGTACCTTTTTTGTCATCCTGGAAGCCCAGCGCACGCGCGCAGGCAGCGGGTGCCCCTGTTGAAGTCGACATTAGCAAGCTGGAAAGCGGTGCGTTATTGCGCGTTGAATGGCGCGGAAAGCCGGTTTGGGTGCTGCGTCGCAGTCAGGTGATGCTGGATCGTATCGAAGACAGTAAATATGACTTGCGTGACCCTGATTCTAACGACTCTGATCAACCGCCATACGCCAAGAACGAATTTCGCGCCATTAAGCCAGACGTTTTGGTTCTGGTCGCAAACTGCACTCATCTGGGTTGTGTGCCTACCGATCGCTTCGAAGTTGCACCGGCTGATTTGGGCCCTAACTGGGTGGGCGGTTTCTTCTGCCCTTGTCATGGCTCGAAGTTTGATCTTTCTGGTCGCGTATTTGCGGGCGTTCCTGCTCCGACTAATCTCACGGTACCTCAGTATCGGTTTGTCGATGACAATCTGATTATTGTTGGTGAAAACTCAGGAGAGGCCGGATGAGCAACGTAAAATCAAACGACGGTCGCGGCGAACAGCTGCTGGCGTGGATCGACGAACGGTTTCCGCTCAGCAAAATGATAAAAGAGCACGCGACTGAGTACTACGCGTCGAAAAACATGAATTTCTGGTATGTGTTTGGTGTATTGGCAATGGTGGTGCTGATTATTCAGCTGATCACCGGAATCTTCCTTACCATGAATTACAAACCTTCGGCCGATGATGCATTTGCATCGGTTGAATATATTATGCGCGACGTCCAATGGGGCTGGTTGATTCGCTACATGCACTCAACCGGAGCTTCTGCATTCTTTATCGTTATCTATCTGCATATGTTCCGGGCCATGCTTTATGGCTCATACAAGAAGCCACGCGAGCTGCTGTGGTTGATCGGTATGGTCATCTATGTTGCGTTGATGGCAGAAGGCTTTCTGGGTTATTTGCTCCCCTGGGGTCAGATGTCCTATTGGGGTGCGCAGGTGATTATTTCGCTGTTCGGGGCGATTCCTTATGTGGGTGACCCACTGGTTGAGTGGATTCGCGGCGACTTCTTTATTTCCGATATCACATTAAACCGCTTCTTCGCGCTGCATGTTATTGCGGTGCCATTGGCGCTGTGTATGTTGGTGATAATGCACATTCTTGCGCTGCATGAAACCGGTTCAAACAATCCTGATGGCATTGAAATTAAAAATAACAAAGGACCTGATGGCATACCTGTTGATGGCTGTCTCTTATACACATCTGACGCTGCCGACGATCTACTCTGTGTAG
>CAJXQV010000196.1 GCA_913058165.1 uncultured Chromatiales bacterium
GGGCTCGGAGATGTGTATAAGAGACAGGGTTCGGGTAAAGACCTTCGCCCGATCGCTAAGCTGGTTGATAGCAAGGCTAAGTCAGCGAAGGAGATTTGTTTCCCTAACACTGAAATCCCTGCTGTATATGCATTGCCGCCAGGTGCGGTTGTGAATATGAAGAACGGTGACAAAGTCGAAGTTGGTGACGTTATCGCCCGTATTCCTCAGGCAAGCTCAAAGACCCGCGATATTACTGGTGGACTGCCTCGTGTTGCTGATTTGTTCGAAGCTCGTAAGCCGAAAGAGCCAGCAATTCTTGCAGAGCATAGTGGCACTGTCAGCTTTGGCAAGGAAACCAAGGGCAAACGTCGTTTGGTTATTACCGACGAAACGGGTGAAAGTTACGAGGGTCTCATACCTAAGTGGCGCCACCTTACTGTGTTCGAAGGTGAGCAGGTTGAGCGCGGTGAAGAAGTAGCCGATGGTGAGCCTAACCCGCATGACATTCTTCGTCTGAAGGGTGTTGCGCCGCTGGCCGATTATGTGGTTCGTGAGATCCAGGACGTTTACCGTCTGCAGGGCGTGAAAATCAATGATAAGCACATCGAGGTAATTCTTCGCCAGATGCTGCGTAAGATTGAGATCACTAACGCAGGTGAAACGGCGCTGCTTCGTGGTGAACAAATTGATCGCGCGCGGTTGCTTGAAACCAATGAGGTTGCCGTACGCGAGGGCAAGGAACCTGCTGAACTTGGCCCTCTATTGCTTGGTATTACTAAAGCATCGTTGGCCACCGAGTCATTTATTTCGGCGGCATCTTTCCAGGAAACCACCCGCGTTCTTACCGAGGCTGCTGTGAAGGGCTTGCGCGATGAATTGCGCGGATTGAAAGAGAATGTGATTGTTGGTCGCCTGATTCCGGCCGGTACGGGCTACGCATATCACGCTGAGCAGCGCAAGAATCGCGATCGCGCTCAGGTGTTGGCGGCGGAGTTGCAGGGCTTGGAGAAGGCGACACAGAAAGAAGTTGAGGCGGCTGTAGAGCAGCCTGAGACTTCTGAAAATGAGGGAACTGCTGCGTAAGCAGTAGGTATAAGCCTGCAGGCTTTGCTTGACAGGCTAAGAGTGCCTACCTACAATTTGCGCCCCTTTGTCTAAGGGGTCGCGAATTGAGCGGTATTCTGCTGAAGACGGACTTGTGCCGTCTACCAGGTTGGCCTGCTGAAGTGCCTAGTAGTGCACTTTAAGCGGGCTTCAATACGTTAAGTTATTGTTCGGGAGATGCTTCCGGGCTTAAGAGATTTGTTTGTTATGGCAACAGTTAATCAGCTAGTTCGCGGTCAGCGTAAGAGCAAAATTGTTAAATCTAACGTGCCGGCGCTTCAGGCGGGGCCGCAAAAGCGCGGCGTCTGCACGAGGGTTTATACGACCACACCGAAAAAACCAAACTCGGCGCTGCGTAAAGTCGCTCGTGTTCGTTTGACCAATGGCTTTGAAGTAACCAGCTATATCGGCGGTGAAGGGCATAACCTACAGGAGCATTCGGTTGTTCTTATTCGTGGCGGTCGTGTTAAAGATTTGCCAGGTGTTCGTTATCACACAGTGCGTGGCACCCTTGACTGTTCTGGAGTTAAAGAGCGTCGCCAGGGTCGCAGTAAGTATGGCGCTAAGCGTCCTAAGAATTAATCGCGTCATACGAAAGACGGAATAGAGGCTTAAAATGTCCAGAAGAACACAAGCTCCAAAGCGTATCCTCCTGCCAGATCCAAAGCATGGAAGCCAGCGACTTGCCAAATTCATCAATATGCTGATGAAGGGTGGTAAAAAATCTATAGCTGAAAAAATTGTCTATGATGCGATTGAGCAGATGGCCTCTAAAGGCTCCTACTCAGAGCAGCAAGCAGTAGAGAACCTCGGAACAGCGCTTGATAATGTTAAGCCTTCGGTTGAGGTGAAGTCACGCCGCGTTGGTGGTGCGACTTATCAGGTGCCTGTTGAAGTGCGCCCACAGCGTCGTGAAACTTTGGCGATGCGCTGGGTTATCGATGCTTCACGTGCCCGCAGTGAAAAAACCATGTCACAGCGCCTTGCTAATGAGCTGATGGATGCGGTCGACAATCGTGGTACAGCTGTTAAAAAGCGTGAAGATACGCATCGCATGGCTGAAGCGAACAAAGCTTTCTCGCACTACCGCTGGTAAACGCCGTGCGCGCTGCGGCGCGATCTTTAACGAGGTTGAGTTGTGGCACGCACTACCCCAATTGAGCGTTATCGTAATATTGGCATCATGGCTCACATCGATGCAGGTAAGACGACGACTACTGAGCGCATCCTGTTTTACACCGGCGTCTCTCATAAGATAGGCGAGGTCCATGACGGCGCCGCGGTCATGGACTGGATGGAGCAGGAACAGGAGCGAGGGATTACCATTACCTCGGCTGCCACTACGTGCTTCTGGTCTGGGATGGTCTCCCAGTTTGCGCAGCATCGCATCAATATAATTGACACCCCTGGACACGTCGACTTCACCATTGAAGTTGAGCGTTCGCTGCGCGTGCTCGACAGTGCGGTCGCAGTATTTTGTGCTGTTGGTGGTGTTGAGCCGCAATCCGAAACGGTTTGGCGCCAGGCCGATAAGTATCGTGTCCCGCGCATGGTCTTTGTTAATAAAATGGATCGCACCGGCGCAAACTTTCTTCGGGTAATTGAACAAATTCGTACTCGTTTGGGTGCGGTGCCCGTACCCATCCAAATACCTATTGGTGCTGAGGAGCATTTTCAAGGGGTTATAGACTTGGTCCGTATGCAGGCTATCTATTGGTCTGATGAGAATATGGGAACGGCTTTCGAGTACGCGGATATACCCGATGAGCTGGCTGATGTTGCGCAGGAATGGCGCGAGAAGATGATTGAGGCGGCAGCAGAGGCAGATGATGAGCTCATGGAGAAGTACTTTGAGCATGGCGAACTATCTGCGATCGATATACAGGCCGGCCTGCGTAAGCGAGTTCTGGAAAATCAAATTGTTATAGCAACGTGCGGTACGGCATTTAAGAATAAGGGTGTGCAGAGTGTGCTGGATGCCATTGTCGATTATATGCCGTCGCCCCTGGACGTACCGCCGATTACTGGGGTACTTGCCGATGGTTCCGAGGCCGTTTGCCGTGCCAGCGATGATGAGCCATTTGCGGCGTTGGCGTTCAAGATAGCCTCTGATTCCTTTGTGGGCAGCCTCACGTTCTTCAGGGTTTACTCCGGCGTGCTTAAGTCTGGCGACCAAGTGTACAACCCGATAAAAGACAAAAAAGAGCGGGTCGGCCGTTTGCTGCAGATGCACTCTAACGACCGCGAAGAAATTAAAGAGGTTTTTGCCGGCGACATTGCAGCAGCAGTTGGCCTGAGGGAAGTAACGACCGGCGACACTCTGGTTCAGCCCGGAAGCGTGATCACGCTGGAGAAAATGGATTTTCCCGATCCCGTTATC
>CAJXQV010000197.1 GCA_913058165.1 uncultured Chromatiales bacterium
TGCCTCTTGTCTCGTGGGCTCGGAGATGTGTATAAGAGACAGCCATTAGCCAGTTTAGATAGCGCGACTTCTTTCATGTCTCTGTGCGTCTGACTGACAATTTGGAAGTGCTCCTTGCGCAGCTCGCTGGGGTGTTTCAAGCCTATAGCCGCGATAAATTCGCTGAGTGTCCGCAGTGTATTGCGATGGAAGTTGTAGACGCGCTCGGATTTATCGCTGACAACTAGGGCTTTTTGTCGGTTGGGGTCCTGAGTTGCTACACCAACCGGACATCGGTTGGTATGGCACGATTGCGATTGCACGCACCCCAGTGCAAACATGAACCCTCGTGCCGAGTTACACCAGTCAGCACCCAGTGCCATCATGCTAACAATATCAAAAGTCGAAACCACCTTCCCGCTTGCGCCGAGTTTTATCTGATCGCGGAGACCGGCCCCGATCAGCGTGTTGTTAACGAAATCAAGGCCCAGTAAAAGTGGCATGCCGAGATGATCGGAGAACTCGGGTGGTGCGGCTCCTGTTCCGCCTTCGGCACCATCAACTACGATGAAATCGGGCACGATACCGGTTTCCAGCATGGCTTTGCACACGGCCATAAATTCCCAGTGATGACCTACACACAGTTTGAAGCCGGTGGGCTTCCCGCCAGAGAGTTCTTTTAAGCGGGCAACAAATTCCAGCAGTTCACGCGGCGTGCTGAACGCAGTGTGAAATGCCGGCGAGATGCAGTCTTTGCCCTCGGGAACCCCGCGTGTAGCGGCTATCTCCGGGCTCACTTTAGAGGCAGGTAAAACGCCTCCATGACCGGGCTTGGCGCCTTGCGAAAGCTTAATCTCAATCATTTTGACATTTTCATAAGCGGCTTGCTCGCTGAACCTGTCAGGGTTAAAGCTGCCATCTTCGTGTCGACAGCCAAAGTATCCACTGCCTATTTCCCAAATAAGGTCACCACCCTGACGATGATACGGGCTGATAGACCCTTCGCCCGTGTCATGGGCGAATGAGCCTTTTTTAGCACCCTTGTTGAGGGCCTCGATTGCCTTGCCACTGAGTGCGCCGAAACTCATTGCCGAGATGTTATAAATGGAGGCCGAGTAGGGGTGCTTACTTTGTGCGCCTATGGTTACACGGATATCGCTGCTTTGGAGTTTCCGTGGCGCCATTGTGTGATTAACCCACGCATAATTGGCTTTATAAAAATCAATTTCTGAACCAAATGGTTGTCTGTCTAGGATGTCCTTCGCGCGCTGGTACACGAGTGATCGTTGATCGCGACTAAATGGGCGCCCACTGGTAGAGGACTCAAAAAAGTACTGTCGGAACTCGGGCCGGATGGCTTCAAATATCCAGCGTAAGTGCCCGACGATGGGGTAGTTGCGCAGTATGCTATGACGATCCTGGCGCATGTCCCATATGCCAACTATTGCCAGAAAAGCAATGACAGTTGCCAAAACACCGAGCCGGAAAGAGTTATCCGCCAGTGCAATAATCGCTACTCCGGCTGCGATTACCAGCAGCAAATATACGAATAGTTTGTATAGACGCATAAAGCGTGCCTCATTTAGTTTGAACGAATGAATTCGCAGTCGGACAGGTTTGCAAAATAGCAGCCTAAGGTGCCGTTTGATTTGCTCATTGAACCCGAATGCAGACAGTAATTAGTAGTCTTGCACCTTTCCACTAAATACCCAGTAGATCACACCGGTTTATATAAGCATAAAGGTGTGAATATACTACCTGCCTTCCGCGAGTAACGGAAATGCGGGGCAAAAGCAGCCATCGGATGCAGTTCTGACTATGCCAGAGCACTATGGCGGTGGTTCTTCGGTTTAAAGCCCGCTGCGCATGGTCAGTGAATCGACGAGATTTGCCTATTTCAGCGCTTTGAGCTTTAGCGACAACTTGTTAATATCGTAAGCTTGTCGCAAGGGGGGCTGAGATCAGCTAACCTCTATTGAAGACAAACCTTGGTCAAAGTAAATCACCGTTTTAGAGTGCCGGAGCAATGCAATGGTTGAACCCAAGCAACATCACATACTAAGCCACCGTGGCAATACGATCGGAACCCCGCTGAAGGGCAGTGCGCTGCTTAACTGCGCTATTCTGAATAAGGCCAATGCGTTCAGTGCCGACGAACGCATTGAGTTCGCTCTCGATGGTCTTTTGCCACCTGATATTGAGACGCTCGATGAACAGGTGATGCGGGCTTACGATGAGTACCAGCAGAAGGATACTGATCTGGAGAGGCATATATTCTTGCGCGCTCTGCAGGATCACAATGAGTTGTTGCTGTATCGATTGCTGACTGATCACATCATAGAAATGATGCCCATTATTTATACGCCGGTCGTTGGCGAAGCTTGCCAGAAGTTTAGTGAAATTTACCGCAAGCCGCGTGGTCTTTTTGTCGCGTATCCTCACAAGGATAGAATTCCTGAGTTGTTGGCGAATATTCCATTTCCCGAAATTGATGTGATCGTGGTTACTGATGGTGAACGCATACTCGGGCTGGGTGATCAGGGCGCCGGAGGCATGGGCATACCGATAGGTAAGCTGTCTTTGTATACCCTTGTCGGCGGAATAGACCCGGCTAAGGTGTTGCCTGTGGTTCTCGATGTAGGCACCAATAATAAAGAGCGCTTAGATGACCCGATGTATATAGGTTGGCGGCATGAGCGGATCACCGGTGATGACTACTACGAGTTCGTTGATGGGTTTGTCAATGCGGTTAAAGATGTATTGCCCGATGTCTTGTTGCAGTTTGAGGATTTCGCGCAGACCCATGCTAAACCCCTGCTCGATAAGTATCGCGATCAGCTTTGTACATTTAACGATGACATACAGGGCACTGCGGCAGTGACATTAGGCGCTCTATTGGCCGCTGTAAAAGTAGCTGGCAGTAGCCTTGATGCACAACGGATCGTTGTGCTGGGCGGGGGTTCGGCCGGAACGGGTATTTGTGAACAGCTGGTGCAGGCCATGGTAGGTGATGGCATGAGCGAGGCTGAAGCGAGGTCTCGTTTTTGGATAGTTGATCGCAATGGCCTGATTCGAGATGATCAGAGTGATTTGCTGTCGTTTCAGAAACCCTTCGTGCGCTCAGTCGCCGAATTGTCTGACTGGTCGAATCACGACGACGATGCTTTTGGCCTCGCGAACACCATAAAAATGGTTCAGCCGACTGTTCTTATCGGAGTTTCTGGTCAACCAGGACTGTTTAGCAAAGAACTGATTTGCGAGATGGCTGCGCATACGTCGCGACCGATTATTTTTCCATTATCTAATCCGACCTCACGAGTCGAGGCGACGCCTGCAGACCTGCTTAGCTGGACCGAAGGGCGGGCATTGGTTGCTACGGGGAGCCCATTTGATGATGTAGAGCTGGATGGGAAGCATTACCCAATCGCACAGTGCAATAACTGTCTCTTATACACATCTCCGAGCCCACGAGACAAGAGGCAATCTC
>CAJXQV010000198.1 GCA_913058165.1 uncultured Chromatiales bacterium
CGAGATTGCCTCTTGTCTCGTGGGCTCGGAGATGTGTATAAGAGACAGAACAATAACCCCACAACAATTACCCCAACCCGCTGCAGTACACACAAAGGACATGGGGCTAGGTTCAAGAAAGCCTGCGCGTAGAGCGCATATAGCATTAGTGCCACGCAGGTCAAAAAGCCTGCCACGTTGATAGTCCTGTGGGTCATTAACCGGTGGTTCATCAATTGTTGTAGTGCCATAGTCAGACGGTCCTGAATATTTCTATAGTGTTATGAAATTTAAATTTCCATGCGCAGCTAAACCGCAACCTGATGCTATTCAGTAGGTCACCTTGTCACGCAAATAGTTCGGTTGCGCCGCAAACGCATCACTCAGTTCACCACTCATAAACGCATGCCTAGCAAGTGATAACAAATCGTCAGCTCGCGGTAAACAGTCAGCATTGTCAGCCACGACAAGTTCGCTCCCACCCTGCAGCAGATCCGGATACATACTCCATGCAGGGCCGGCTAGAAACACCCCGGGCACTCCATGCTGTTCGGCAAACGCATTCAAATTAAATTGTCCGGGTATTACTAAAGCATCCGGCACCAACGCTTCCGGCCTACCATCAATAATCCGATAAAAGCCGACGTAAGCCTCGCCCTGACGAGCATCAAGTCCCGCTGCAATTACCACAGACTCTTCGCATGCCGCACCCACTCCGGCCGCCAGCAAGCCGAGAGTCGAATAACGAAATACAGGGATCTGCAGACCATAAGCTAATCCCTGCGACACCGCCGCGGCAATCCGAACTCCGGTAAAACCTCCCGGGCCGCAGCCAAACGCGATGCATTTCAGGTCGGTTGGAACAATGCCCGCCTTCGCCATCAAACCATCAATTTTCGCATACACCTCACCAGCTCCCGGACGCGTGCCACTTAAAGCGGAACTGTGCACGTAGCCTTCATGACATACGGCCACCGTTGATAAGGCGGTTGCCGTCTCAATAGCCAGTGCCGTAAAGGGTGTGTCGATTTGTGGTATTTGCGCAGTCATGATGTCAATTAGTGACCTTACTGTTCGCTGTGTGCGGCGAAGAATGCCAGCGCATCCTTTAATTCCCGTGTCTGCGGCATGTCGGGCAGACTGGAGAGGAACAACTTGCCATAGTTGCTGCCCACTAAACGAGGATCGCAGAGTACCACTACTCCCCAATCGTCCGCATCACGAATCAAACGGCCAACCCCCTGCTTCAAGCTAAGCACAGCCTGCGGCAGCTGATAATCGCGAAACGGGTTACCCCCCGCTGCAGTGATCGCTTCAAGCCTGACCTGCAGCATCGGATCACCCGGCGATGCAAACGGCAGCTTGTCGATAACAACAAGCACCAGATTATCGCCGCGCATATCAACACCTTCCCAGAAGCTACTGGTGCCCAGCAACACCGGGTTTTCCATGGCGGCAAACTGCTCCAGCAAGCGAGTACGCGGCATTCTGCCCTGCACCAACAGCGGAAAATCAAATAAAGGGTCCCGCTCCAGCATACTGGCAGCGTCACGCAAGGCCCGGTGGCTGGTGAAGAGCAAAAATGCCCGGCCCTTGCTGGCGGTAATCAGTGGTTTAATGGTTTCCAGCACCGCAGCCGTATACCCGGGGCTGTTAGGCGCCGGTAACTGGGGTGGAAGATACAACAGGGTTTGCTGCTGATAATCGAAGGGACTGGAGATCTGCTGAGTTGCGCAGCCCTTCGTGCCAAGCCGGTTCAGAAAATGCGAGAAGTCCTGATCGACTGCTAACGTGGCCGAGGTAAATACCCAGGAACAATTTTGCTCCTTGAGCAATTTGCTCAGGCTCTCGGCAATATCCACCGGCGTGTAATTGCAGCTAAACCCCATACGAGTTAAACCCACCCAACGCAAACCCTTGCTCGAATCAGCGCCGAGTAATTTTTCCAGCGTGTCATAGCTGCTGCGCGCGCGCTCCAAACAACGCAATAAAGGCGGCCGAAGATCGTCTTCAGACAATCCTTCCAACCAGTCAATTACCAACTGAATAACTTCCAGCAAACCATGTACGCCGGGCAAAAAATGCGCAGGCAGTTCATCCCAAGAGAGATTGTTCTCACGGTCCGGCAGCTTAATGCGGATATCCCTGATGACATTATTCACATCGTCAAGGGTGGTATCGAGACGACGATCAAATAACAACGCAGCAACTGCTTCGGCTTTTAGGTCACTCAGTAAGTCAGTGAGACGTCCTGTATTGAAACTCTGGTTAAAAAAGCTTTGTGCCACATCAGGAAACTTATGCGCTTCATCGACTATTGCTGCCTCACAACCGGGCAACAACTCACCGAAGCCCTCTTCCTTAAGCACGAGGTCGGCCATTAGTAAATGATGATTGACCACCACAATATCGGCACCCAAAGCTGACTGGCGGGCACGGAGTAAATGACATTCTTCATAATCTGGGCAATCGCTACCAAGGCAGTTATCGACCGTGGACGTTACCATTCGCCAAACCGGTGAATCTTCCGGCAAGTTTTTCACCTCACCGATATCGCCACTGCGGGTGCGCCGTGCCCAGACATCCAGCTTACGTAATTGCCCGCTAACCACCCCCGACTCAGCGCTCGCGCCATCCTGCAAAGCTAACTCGAGGCGATGCTTACACAGGTAATTGGAGCGACCTTTCAGTTGACGCACTTTTACCGGCCGACCGAGTGCTGCAGATACTGTCGGCAGATCACGGTGATACAACTGATCCTGTAAGGTTTTGGTTCCTGTCGATATCACCACGCGCTGACCGGACAACAGTGCTGGAATCAGATACGCCATGGTTTTGCCTGTACCGGTACCTGCCTCCACAACCAGATCAGTGCCTGACTCGAGTGCTGTGGTGACCGCCTGAGCCATATCCAACTGTCCCTCACGCGGCGCAAAGCCATGCAGGCTGTCGCACAAAGGGCTGTCGGGGCCCAGGTAATAATCGATATCCTGATCCATGGTGTCTGGTTTGTTAGCTTTAGAGGTAAACAACGATGTCGTCATGAGTTCCACGAACCCACGAAGTTAACGCTCATCATGCCGCAAGCGCTGCGGAAGTTATAGTTCTACGAGGTGAAACGGAACAGGCGAAGGAAACAGTTAGTCTTCGAGTGTGTACTCAATAGTCAGAGGGCTACCGGGCTCAGCCGCCCGACCAAGACCGATAACTCCGGTGCCTTTTAGCGGCGCAGAGTCGCGGCGCAAATAAACTAAATCATCTCCCTCGATATGCAAAAAAGTACCGTTGGTACTTTGATCAATTAACTCATAGTGAGTTCGTGTCATGTCAATTCGGGCATGCAGACGTGAAATGAGATTGCCCTTAATAGTGACGTCGTTATCGTCAGCTCTGCCGAGCGTCGCGCTGCGATTTTTATTCTCGGCCAACATCACTTCCTGCCCCTGAAACCGCAAACGCAACCTGCCTAACTTTTGCAT
>CAJXQV010000199.1 GCA_913058165.1 uncultured Chromatiales bacterium
GATTGCCTCTTGTCTCGTGGGCTCGGAGATGTGTATAAGAGACAGTTTTTGTATTACCTCAGCAGGCTTTTCGCTTGCCTGCTTAGTTGCTGTAGTGAGTTGGCGAATCATCCGCATTGCGTTCTATTGATCATCGCTCATGAGCGGCGCATCAACGTCTTTTGGCAAACGGGATCTGCGTATCAGTACCACGGCAAAAGTACTGCCGCCGATGAGTAGAAGCAGTAATGGTGCTAGCCAAAGTAATGCCGTGGTGGATTTAAACTGCGGACGGTATAAGACGAAATCCCCGTAACGGCTGACCAAGAAATCTTTGATCTCTGCATCGCTCATGCCCTCTTCTACCATGCGTCTTACTTCACGCCGCAGGTCATTGGCTAACAGTGCGGTGGAATCAGCGATAGTTTCATTCTGGCACACAAGGCAACGTATTTCGCTGGTGAGCATCTTATAGCGTTGCTGGTCAGCCGGGTTGCTGAACGACTGCTGTGGATCAATAGCGAACGCCTCGATGCTTAACAGAATTAAAAGCATTGCCATAGCAAGCCGCTGAGCGGCTGCAATGCGCCGGCTCATGTGCCCTGCCCTTGCATTAACGGTAGAAAATCATTTCGCCAGGTTTGAATATTTAGCGGGCCGATGTGCTTGTGCAAAACGATGCCTTCCGGCGATAGCAGGAAGGTTTCCGGCGCGCCATAAACACCCCAATCGATCGCTGTGGTGCCTATTTCGTCAACGCCATTGGCTACATACGGGTTGCCGAGTTGCTCAAGCCATAGTTTTGCTTTCGCCGGATCGTCTTTCCAGTTGAGACCGTAAATCGGCATGTTGTAATCAGCGACAACGCTCAACAGCGTATCGTGTTCTTGACGACATCCGGAGCACCACGTTGCCCACACATTCACCAGGCTGTATTCACCGCGCATATCGATAAGCGTAAGACGTTCATCTTCCTGCAACAGTTTTGGCAGATCAAATTCAGGCGCCTGTTTATTCACAAACGGCGAGGGAATATAACTGGGGTCGCGGAACAAACCGAGGAAAAAGAATCCCATTAGCGCGATAAATGCCAGCGCTGGAAACGCAAACTTTAGGCCCTTAGGCATCGTTAGAAGCTCCGCGCGCGGAACTGGTTTTTCGCCGGTAACGTTTATCGGATACAGCGATCAATCCACCCAATGCCATTATAAAACAACCGAACCAGATAAAGCGGATCATGGGTCGGTACTGGATACGAACGCTCCACGCGCCCTCTCCCAGCGGATCGCCCATCGCAACGAATAAATCACGTGACCAAGCAGAATCAATGCCGGCTTCTGTCATCGGGCTTTTTTGAACCCGGTAAACCCGTTTCTCGGGCAGCAGTGCGGCTTCGGCTTTGTTATCTTTAGTGATTGTAAATACGCCCTGAACCCCATCGTAGTTAGGCCCGACGATATTGCCGTAACGTTCAAACTCGAAGTCGTAACCGGCAACTTCCACAGATTCGCCGGGTTTAATGGCGTGATCAGTTTCAACGCTGTAAGAAGACGTTACGGTAATCCCAATGACGGTGAGTCCAAGCCCGATATGAGCTAACTGCATACCCAGCATACCCCGGGTGATTTTTGGGCCCTTGCCGAACAGCTTTCTCACCGGATCCCAGGATGCAGCAAACACAGTCCATAGGCCGGCAACAACGCCCACGGCCGTTAGCAGATTAAATTCACGTGCCATGTAGACAGTGCCGCCCACTCCGATAGCAAGTGCGGCAAGCGCCGGCCAGCGCAGTCGTTTTAGCGTGTTCTTCATATCAGCGGAACGCCAGGCCGTGTGCATGCCTACACCCATGCACAGTACTAATGGGAGCATCGGTATGATAAATACCATCTCAAAGTACGGCGGACCAACCGATATCTTACCCATATTGAGCGAATCAAGAATCAGCGGATACAGCGTGCCGAGGAGAATGAGTCCGGCAGCAATGACCAGCAAAATACTATTGAGCAGCATGAAGGTTTCGCGAGAGCCTGGTTCAAAACCCACTTTCACTTCGAGCGATGATGCGCGCCATGCGTATAACGCCAGCGCGCCACCCACAACAATACCGAGAAAGGCGAGTATAAAAATACCGCGGGCAGGATCAGTCGCAAACGCATGCACCGATACGAGCACGCCGGAACGCACCAGGAACGTGCCCAACAAACTTAACGAGAACGCACCAATCGCCAGCAACAAAGTGGAACTCTTAAACAGTCCGCGTTTTTCGGTAACAGCGAGCGAATGAATGAGTGCTGTGCCGACCAGCCATGGCATAAACGATGCATTTTCAACCGGGTCCCAGAACCACCAGCCACCCCAGCCGAGTTCGTAATAGGCCCACCAACTGCCCAGGCAAATGCCGATGGTTAGAAACAGCCAAGCCATGGTGGTCCATGGCCGTGTCCAGCGTGCCCAGTTCTGATCAAGCTTGCCGGAAAGCATGGCGGCAATAGCAAACGCGAAGGCCACAGAGAAACCAACATAGCCGGCGTACAGCATTGGCGGATGAGCAATTAATGCCGGATCCTGCAGCAGCGGATTAAGATCAGCACCATCGATTGCGGCAGGGATTAAGCGCTCGAAAGGGTTTGAGGTAAAAATGACAAACAGCAAAAAGCCGGCGCAGATAAAACCCATTACGCCGAGCACCTGAGCGACCACGGTGTCGGGAAGACTCCGGCTAAATATCGCCACTGCAGCAGTCCAGATGCTAAGTATTAATACCCACAGCAACAAAGAACCTTCATGCGCACCCCACACAGCTGCAACCTTGTACTGCAGCGGCAAGGCGGTATTGGAGTTGTTCGCAACGTACAGCACTGAGAAGTCATTGGTGACAAACGACCAAGTGAGACAGCCGAATGCAATAGATAAAAATAACAGTTGCCCGAACGCAGTAGGTCTTCCTAATGCTATCCATGGTTTGATGTTAATGAGCGAGCCAGTAATGCCGAAGACCGCTTGTACGGTAGCCAGGCACAAGGCGATGATAATGGCTATCTGACCGATTTCTGGAATCATTTTCGGTTTACTCAGGTGTGGGTGTCGTGGCGCTTTCGCCCATCGGGTGCCCTTGCTCTTTCAGCATCTCGGCGACCTCAGGCGGCATGTAATTCTCATCGTGCTTTGCCAGGATTTCATTGGCGCGGAATACACCGTCACCCTCGATTTCACCAATAGCAATGACTCCTTGCCCCTCGCGAAACAGATCTGGAAGCACACCGGCATAGGCCACTTCGATGCGGTTTTCTGTATCGACAACCATAAAGCGCACTTCCAGTTCACCCGGAATTCGGGTGACTGATCCGGTTTCGACCAGACCACCAAGCCGTAGGGTTCTACCTTGAGGCGCTTCGTTCGAGATGATGGCCGTCGGGCTATAGAAGTACCTGTCTCTTATACACATCTGACGCTGCCGACGATCTACTCTGTGTAGA
>CAJXQV010000200.1 GCA_913058165.1 uncultured Chromatiales bacterium
GCCTCTTGTCTCGTGGGCTCGGAGATGTGTATAAGAGACAGCCCATCCAACAATGGTTCCTCGAGCAGAATCTTGAAGAAGCACAGCACTTCAACCAATCAATGCTCGTGGACGCTGACTGGAAGCTTGACCCGGTGATTATGGAACAGGCTCTGCATCTGGTAACCGACCAACATGATGCATTGCGCTTGCGCTTCAGTAATAAAGCCGGCACCTGGCAACAAGAACTGGCTCCGTTCGAAGATACCGAACTGCTGCAACAATTGCATGATGCAAGTGATGAGCAGCTTGATACGCTGCAGGCAAGTCTGGGCTTGAATAAAGGGCCATTGCTGCGCGCGGCGCAACTCAGCGAGACCAAACTGCTGCTGGTCGTGCATCACATGGCCATTGACTGGGTGTCTTGGACAACTCTGCTGACCGACCTTGAATTTGCCTATGAGCGCCTACAAAATGCACGCCCGGTCACGTTCCCGAACAAGACCACATCATTCAAAGCATGGGGCGAACGTCTGTCTGAATGGGCCGGCTCTCAAACATTGCAGAGTGAACTGAGCTACTGGAAGAACCTTGCGTGGGATCAAGTAGCCGAGTTACCGGTTGACCATGCGGATGGCGACAACACCGAAGCTTATAACCAACTGCACACCCTGCAACTTAATGCAGAGGAAACCAGTGGCATTCTGCAAGGCCTAGTAAATCGCTATCGGGTGGCGCCACGCGATGTATTGCTGACTGCGGTTGCTTCGGCTCTGGCTCAACAGACCAATAGCCAATCCGTGCTCATTGATCTCGAAGGTCATGGGCGCGAAGACCTGTTCGATGATATTGATCTCACCCGAACTGTAGGCTGGTTTACAACCTTGTATCCGGTGTTGCTTAAATTGCCTGCTGTTCAGTCGGCTGCGAATACTCTGCCCGCAGTGCGCGACCAACTCGCAGCGCTACCCAACAATGGCATTGGCTATGGCGTACTCCGCTACCTTTCCGCCGACTCGGGCCTAGCAGAACAGACCCGGCATGCCGATGTAAGCTTTAACTATTTAGGCAACATAGATCGGGTAGCCGGCAGCAACTCTATGTTCACGATGCTAAATGAAGCACGTGGCATGGAACACAGCAAAGCCAATGTTCGTCCGCATAAGATCGACATAAACTGCATGATCAGTGAAGGTCAGCTCTATGTGAACTTCGGTTTCAGCACAGAACTGTTCGATGCAGCAACAATAGCTGCATTGGCTAGCAAGGTAGAGGATGAACTCCGGCAACTTATTGCTATCGGTGATAGTGGCAACGGCCTGCGCAGCACACCAGCCTCATTCCCGTTGGCGCAACTTAACCAAACTGAACTTGATATCCTGCTGCCTGATGACAAGCCTGTAGATGATATCTATCCGCTCACCCCATTACAGCAAGGCATGTTATTCCATAGCCTGCTGGATAATTCCAGCGATGTTTACTTAGCCAGCTTCAACTGGCTACTCGAAGGCAGCCTTGATATTCCCTTGTTTGAAAAAGCATGGAATCTGGTTATCAATCAGCACAGCAGTCTGCGCAGTGCCACTCAGTGGCAAGGCATTAAGACGCCGGTTCAGGTCGTTTACAGCAATGTCGAGGTTCCATTTGAGGTTGAAGACTGGACCCGCTATGAACCTCTAGAACAAGATGCACGCTTAGCCAAATGGTTTACTGCAGACCGCAACAAGCGATTTGATCTTGCCAATGCGCCACTCACTCGGGTTTCACTATTGCAGCTGAGTAACACCAGTTACCGCATGGTCTGGAGCTTCCATCACATGATTATGGATGGCTGGTCGATACCACTGGTGATCCGAGAAGTTTTCTCTGCCTACGAATCACTTGCTCAAGGCGAAACGCCTAAGTTAACCACAACACGACCTTTCAGCGATTACATTGCCTGGCTATTAGCACAGGATCAGCCTGCAGCCCAGAGCTACTGGCGGGAGACAATGAAGGGCTTCACTGCACCGACTCCGCTACCAAGTGCCAATATCATTGATGCGGCACAAAATCTAACACCCAATTATGATGAGATTCATTTTGGTCTGCCGGCTCCCGCCGGTCATGCATTAAAAACCTTTGCGCAAAAGCATCGACTTACCATGAACACCATCACCCAAGGCGCCTGGGCATTATTACTGTCACGCTATAGCGGTGAAGAAGATGTCGTGTTTGGCGCTACTACTGCGGGTCGCCCAGCTCAACTCGATGGTATCGAGTCGATGATCGGCCTGTTCCTGAACACGCTGCCTGTGCGCATTGGCATTGATGAAAACCTAGATCTTTTGAATTGGCTACAACAGGTTCAGGATCAACAACTCAACATTCAGCAGTATGAGTATGCTTCTCTCGTCGATATTCAGGGATGGAGCGATGTTCCCCGCGGTAAAGCTTTGTTTGAAACCCTGCTAGCCTTTGAAAACTATCCCGATATCGAAACCATGGGACAGACCTCTGGCAGCATTGAGATTAAAGAGAGCAGCGGGTTCGACCGGACAAACTTCCCGTTAACACTGAATGTTGCAATGATGGATACGCTATATCTGCGTTTCATCTATGACCGCAATTTGTTCAGCAAAGCAACGCTGGAACGTCTCGGCGAACATTTGCAAACCCTGCTCACAAATATTCCTGAAGCAGCGAATAAGACCATTGCCGAAGTCGCGATGCTCAACCCTGCGGAAATCACGCTTCTGGATCAGTGGAATGAGACTGAACGCAGCTATCAGGCAGATGCCACCCTAGTCAGCCTACTGGTTGAACAGGCTGCAGCCACACCAGATGCTCCCGCATTGCGTTATGAGCAAGCCCGGCTCAGCTACCGCGAAGTCGAACAGCGCAGCAACCAGTTGGCGCATTACCTGCGACTGCAAGGGGTCTCTGGTGAAACGCTTGTCGGTGTGTGCATGGATCGCTCAATCGACATGGTCATCAGCCTGCTAGCCATTATAAAATCCGGTGGCGCCTATGTGCCTATCGACCCCGAATATCCATCGCAGCGTCTGCAACACATCGTCGAAGATGCAGACCTTAAGCTGCTACTCAGCCAGAGTAATCAGCAAGGTATCGCGGACACGCTGCGGGTGAGCACTATTATGCTCGATGAAATCCGGGCTGAACTTAACTCGCTGCCAACACAAGCACCTGAAGTTAATGTCAAACCCCAAGACCTGGCATATGTCATTTTCACTTCCGGCTCTACAGGTCGTCCGAAAGGCGTAATGAATGAGCACGGTGGCATCGTGAACCGACTGAAGTGGATGCAGGATGAATACCCACTAAGCAGCAGCGATCGGGTATTGCAGAAAACACCCTTCAGCTTCGATGTTTCGGTATGGGAGTTCTTCTGGCCATTGATCACCGGTGCCGAACTCATCATTGCTAAACCTGTCTCTTATACACATCTCCGAGCCCACGAGACAAGAGGCAATCT
>CAJXQV010000201.1 GCA_913058165.1 uncultured Chromatiales bacterium
GATCTACACAGAGTAGATCGTCGGCAGCGTCAGATGTGTATAAGAGACAGGGCCCTACCCGCGTCGGGACACATCTATTTCAGCCTCAAAGATCAGAGCGCCCAGGTCCGTTGCGCAATGTTCCGGGGCTCCAACCGTAATCTGAACTTCAAGCCGGCCAACGGCATGGCTGTACTGGTGCACGCCAAAGTGAGCATTTATGAGGCTCGTGGCGAATATCAGTGCGTTGCCGACCATATGGAAGAAGCCGGTCTGGGCCAGTTGCGGCGACAATTTGAGGCGCTGAAACAACAACTCGCTGGCGAAGGGCTGTTTGCCGAAGAACAAAAACAGGTGATTCGGTCGCTACCCACCAGCATCGGCATTGTCACATCGCCCAGCGGCGCTGCTGTTCGTGACATTTTGAATATTCTGAACCGACGGTTTCCGGCAATTCCGGTGGTGATCTACCCGACTGCCGTACAGGGTGATACCGCCAAGATGCGCATAGCAGAAGCCATTAACGCCGCTGACGGCAACCATGACGTCATCATTCTGGCTCGAGGCGGTGGTTCACTCGAAGATTTGTGGGCATTCAATGAAGAAATCGTTGCACGCGCCATATTTGCGGCCCAGACCCCCATAATCTCAGGGGTGGGTCACGAAACTGACTTCACTATTGCTGACCTCGTCGCAGATCTGCGGGCACCGACACCTTCAGGGGCTGCCGAACTGGCCGTTCCCGACCGCGATGACTGGATGCGGAATCTACAGCAACTTGAGCGCCGCGCTGCGCGCTCGGCAGCCCTATTCGTCTCGCAGCTGGAACTCAGCCTGAGTCAGACGGCACATCGCCTTACCCGCTGTTCACCGCAAGCGGTACTCCAGCAACGCAGCCAACTGCTGGATGAGCTCGGACGGCGACTGCGTCAAAGCATGCTCAATAAATTGAATTCAAATAATATAAAAATCAATATATTAGAGAATAAAGTTAAATCAAAATCTCCTGAAGTCGCATTGCAAAATAGACAACAAAAACTGGGGCTTTTGCGGGTCCGCCTGCAAGCGGTTATTCGGCAGACATTTGAACAGCGGGCCCACCGCCTCGCTGTGCAGGCAGGCAAACTGCACACCGTCAGCCCGCTGGCCACGCTCGACCGGGGCTATGCCATTGTCAGTGATAGCGGAAACGGCAAGATCATGGCCAATACTGCCGGCATCAAGTCTGGGCAGCACCTCACCACCCGACTCAGCGATGGCGAGTTCACCAGCACGGTTACCGGCGTTCAAACCGCCCCGGGCGACAAGAATTAATCGCGGTCGAAGAAATCCTGCACGATCGGCCGGAGCCTATCCATGTCAACCAGAAATGAGTCGTGGCCATGGATTGAGTCCATCTCGACGTAAGTCACGTCTTTAGACGGGTCAGCGGTGCTGAGGCCCTCCGCCAACTGCTGTTGCTGATGCACCGGAAACAGCAGATCAGACTGCACACCCACCACCGTAATGCGCTGCGGGCCAACACGCCGGTAGGCTTTTTCCAGCGAACCCCCGTGGTCCGCAAGGTCAAATAGATCGGAAGCACGCGATAAATACAAATAGCAGTTGGCATCAAACTGACCGGTAAACTTGTTGGCATGAGCCTCAAGATACGATTCGATTTCAAAGTCCAGCGCAAAACCATCACCGGTCTTGCGCTCCTCGGGCACCCGCTCACGCCCGAAACGCAACTCCCATTCCTCGGCCGAACGGTAGCTGACCATGCCGATTTTCCGCGCCATACGCATGCCCGTAATAGGCCCTTCGCCAACCGGGTAATCACCGCCATTCCAATCCGGATCACGGCGGATCATTTCACGCTGCATAGACCGCAGTGCAATTGAGAACGGCAAGGTGCGTGGACTGCTGGAAATAATCAATAGGCTACGACTGAGCTTAGGGAACATCACCGAAAATGCCAGTGCCGTCATGCCACCCATAGATGGACCGACAACTGCCTCCAGCTGATCAACACCCAAATGGGCAATTAACAGCTTGGCTGCCATTGCGACGTCTTCAAGACTGAGCACCGGGAACGACACCCGATACGGATCACCGCTGGCCGGGTTTGTGCTGGCAGGTCCGGTAGACCCAAAGCAACTGCCCATAGAATTGGCGCAAATGACGAAATGCTTGCGGGTATCGAGGGGTCGTGATGGTCCAACCAACTGCTCCCACCAGCCGGGTGCCGGGTCTTCCTGCGAAGAAGTCACATGAGCTGATGGCGATAAGCCGGTAAAGATAAGCACGGCGTTATCGCCGGCTTCGTTTAGCTCACCCCAGGTTTCGTAGGCAATCTCGGCGCCATTGAGCTTGCCGCCCCGACGCATCTCGAAACCGTCATCCAACTTTAGAAATTTTCTGGCTCCACCCACAAGCTGTCACCCCATCAAAGAGGGCAGTATTATGCGTCAGCGCAGTGTTCTGCGGGTTATCTGTTGGTTATATCGTCATAACGATGGATTGCGATGATATTGAGCTATCTATTTGTTTTTCTTGGTAAAGCTCTTCATTCTATCGCGCTTACGCGTTTGCCTCGTCGTCAGCTTGTTGCGAATGCCGGCAAACGGATTATCACCGGTCTTCAACTGCAGGCGAATGGGCGTGCCTTTGAGCCTGAAGGCTTTGCGGAAGGCCTTGATCAGATAACGCCGATAACTCTGCGGCAAGCGATCCGTCTGATTGCCATGCAATACGATGATAGGTGGGCGCTTACCGCCCTGATGCGCATAAGTGAGCTTAACGCGTCGTCCGCGCACCAGCGGCGTCGGATGCGCATCAAGAGCTTTGCTCAACACATCGTTCAGCTCACGGGTGGGCAAATCTTTGATGGCGGCCTCACCGGCTTTGGTTGCACTGTCCAGCAGCTTGCGAATATCGCTGCCATGCAGGGCTGATGTGTAATGAATATCGGCAAAATCGAGAAATGGCAGCTTACGCTCCATCTCGCTGTGAATAATGCCTCGGTCGTAACCCCGCAAACCATCCCACTTGTTCACGCCGATAGCCAGCGCCCGGCCCCGCTCAATCACGAGACCAATCAACGACACATCCTGATCGGTGATTCCGTCACGTGCATCCAGCAGGACAATAACAGAATCTGCATCATCAATAGCCTGCAATGCTTTGACAATACTAAATTTTTCTATTGTTCCCTGCACCTTTGCACGACGCCGGATGCCCGCGGTGTCGACCAGCACATAGGGCTTGCCATCGATCACAAACGGCACATAAATACTGTCTCGGGTAGTACCCGCATGGTCGGCGGCAAGCACCCGTTCCTCGCCTACCAGGCGATTAACAAGCGTTGACTTGCCCACGTTCGGCCGGCCAACAACGGCGATCTTCATGCCCTCTGTCTCTTATACACATCTCCGAGCCCACGAGACAAGAGGCAATCTCGTAT
>CAJXQV010000202.1 GCA_913058165.1 uncultured Chromatiales bacterium
TCGTCGGCAGCGTCAGATGTGTATAAGAGACAGGTATCAGATCAAGCCGACGCGCTCGCCACAGCGATTACCGGTGCCGCGGCAGATGCCGATATTATCCTTACTACAGGCGGCGTTTCTGCGGGCCGCATGGACTTTGTACCCGAAGTTCTGCGCGGGCTCGGCGCCGAAATCCTATTTCATAAGGTTGCCATACGCCCAGGCAAACCCCTGCTATTCGCCCGTATGCCGAACGGCACATTAATATTTGGGCTGCCCGGCAACCCTGTGGCTGTCGCCGTAGGCTGGCGATTCTTTGTTGTTGAAGCCGTTCGCTTAATGCTCGGGCAACAGCCTGGAACATGCAGCGCCGCCAGACTGCTCAATGGCGCGGGTTCGCGCGCTGGACTGCGGTTTTTCGCTAAAGCGAGATCGGCCGTAAATGCCGCAGGCGAACTGGAAGTGGAAGTGCTTGGCGGGCAGGAGTCTTTTAAGATCAGCCCTTTAATGCAGGCAAATTGCTGGGCAATTTTCACTGAAACTGATGAGCAGTGCATGGCCGGCGACCAGATACTAATAACCCCGCTCGGTTAATAAACCCGCCTAAGTCGTCAACTGCAAATGATGCAAAATAAATCCGGCAATGGCTGGCACGTCGTCTCGTGGCAACACCAACACCTCGGCATCCGATACAGGGCCATCAGCGACGATAGCCACAATACCCTTGTCATGGCCTACCAACTCAGGGGCTTCGTTCCCGCTGCGCCGCAATTCAAGTCGCGGGTGCTCGCCACGCTTCCAACCTTCCACCAAGACCAGGTCAACATCGCCAAGGCGTGCCACACACTCATCCAGGGTTGGCTCTGGCCCATCCCGCAGTTCGGTGATATGCGCCCAGCGCTTAGCTGAAACCACCATAACCTCGGCGGCACCTGCTTCTCTGTGCTGAAAGCTGTCCTTTCCCGGATGATCAATATCGAATTCATGATGTGCGTGCTTGAGCGTAGCTACCCGCAACCCCTGCGCAGTAAAGTGCTTCAATAACGCCACGATCAGCGTGGTTTTTCCTGCATTTTTATACCCGGCGATACCAAATACTTTTGCCATAGCAACTCTCATCCCTGCATCTATTAAAAATCAAGAAACCCTGCACCCGCTGCTGGCCATAGGCTAAAATACTCACTTACTCAAGCCTAATTGCACAACTACCCCAAGGAAACGCAGTGGACAACACCAGCCTCTTTATCCTGCTGAAAAATATTCACATGATTACGGTAGCGACCACACTGGTCGGCTTTTTAGTTCGGGCATGGTGGATGTTAACCGATTCAAAATTGCTGTTCGCAAAACCGGTCAAGATCTTTCCGCACGTTAACGATACGCTACTGATCGGCTCAGCACTGGGCGCAGGCTATGTCAGCGGGCAACTGCCCTTCGTCGATTCGTGGCTCACCGCGAAACTAATTGGACTCGTTGCGTATATTGTTCTCAGTTCATTTGCACTTCGTTACGGCAAAACCAAATCTCAACGCATTGTTTACCTGGTGCTGGCATTCGTCGCCATCGGCTACGTTCTTGCCGTTGCCGTCTGCCGGAACCCGTTGGCCTGTATGAGCTAGAGCGAACAATACAGGCACAAAAAAGCCGGTTCATGCTCCGGCTTTTTTGTGCCTCAGTATTAACGGGCTATTAAGTCGGCTTTGCGACCCAAACAGTGCACCAACCGGCAGCAGCAACATCCTTGCCCGGGAAGATACCGCAGGGACGGAACGCCGCACCATCAGCGCCCTGAATTTGCATACAGTTTGCACAATTACTGCCCGCTTTAAACATCGGGTATTTTGAGACATCAACTGAAGCGGCATCTTCAACATAGCCCAAAGCCATAGCTGTCGGATCATCGATCGCCAGTTTTGGCAAATCCTGAGCACTGGCGACGCTGCTCATTAAAAATGCGCCTGCCGGCAATGACACTGCCGCTGTCCGCAAAAATGCGCGGCGGCTATACTTTCCCTTGCTCATATCAATCGTCCTTAAATAAAGTGGCTTAACGTGGTCGCACGAACACCGCTCACTGGAACCCTCCGGAAAGCCGTAACTCCGCCAAGAACACTACAGTAATTGCCCCTCTATCGTGCCGTCATCTCAATCTTTGAACTTACCCAGTTAGCGGTCATTGCTTTTTTAACCAAGCAACAAGATCAAATTGCCGTTCCGGTACCGCCGCATTTTGCGTCGCAATAACAGCTGCGATTAGGCTGCGAACCGCCACCGTTTACATGGCACATGTATCAATCCGATGTGTTACAAATTGTTACAAGGTGTTACCCCGCCGAGCAGCAACGCCAAGAGCGCCGTTTTATAGTCCAAAATAAGCTATTGGGGCCTGGGGGATAAAAAAACCGCAACAATCGTTAATGACCCTGGCAGCATATCTCATTAGGGCGATACCTAATTAGCTGCGATATTGCCCCACGTTCCGAACCGGTCTGCCCTGCATAAGGCCGAATGACACACTAGTTTGAGACAACGACTATGGATGTAAAAACACTCTGCCTTGGCATGCTCAGCAATAAAGAAGCGTGCGGCTACGAGCTAAAGAAAACGTTTGAGTCTTTGTTTAAACATTTCTTCTCTGCGGGCTATGGCTCAATTTATCCGGCACTCGCCGACCTGGCAACCAGTGGACTTGTGGAATGTCGGGAAATCCAGCAAACCGGCAAACCCGACCGCAAAGTCTATAAAATAACTGACAAGGGTCGTATCGCGTTCGAAAAAGCGTTGCAAAACAACGAGCCGCGACATAAATTGCGCTCTGACTTTCTTGCGGTCATGTATTTTTCAGACCTGCTCGATGAGGGATGCGTCAACCGGTTATTAAACGACCGTATCGAGGCTTTCGAAGATGCTGTCGAGCACATCAACAGCATTGAAACCGAGATGGGCCTCAATGCTCCGGCAGGCGCCCGTTTCGTGGCTGGCTTTGGCGCAGTAATTGCAAAGGCAGGCGCAGACTATATTGAATCCAACCGGCATCTGCTTACCGAGACTGGCTCCGCCCGAATCGATGAACCGGCGCACAGTGTTCAAGGAACAACCTGATGAAAAGTAAAATTAAATCCATTATCGCCAAGCAACCATGGCTACTGGCAGTCTTAACTTTACTGCTTGTCGGCATCTGGATGGGCTCAGGCTTCCTTAACCGAGAAGCAGATCAGTCCACTGAATCGGGCGAAACACTTGGGGTTTCTGAGGGTGATGTGCGCGTTCAGGTAGCTGCGCGTCAGGCGCAAACCATTCAGAGCTACATTACGGTCTATGGCAACTCAGACCCGGCCAGAACCGTCGAAATGAGCACAGAAGCAGAGGGCAGAATAGAAGAAATATTTGCTCGCCGCGGAGACCTGTCTCTTATACACATCTGACGCTGCCGACGATCT
>CAJXQV010000203.1 GCA_913058165.1 uncultured Chromatiales bacterium
TGTCTCGTGGGCTCGGAGATGTGTATAAGAGACAGGTCAGTTCGTGAAGGTTATGCCAACTGATTACAAGCGAGTCTTGCAGGAACGCAAACGACACGACGAAGAAATGGAAGCAACAATTCACGAAGACCAAAGCAATGCGTTTTCATCGAAGGAGGGTGCCAATGGGTAAGCCAACCGGATTTATGGAGTATCCGCGCAAGAAGGTGCCTTGGCGCGATGCGAACGATCGACTGAAAGACTATGGCGAGGTTTATACACCGGCCGAAGACAGTCATTTGCAACGCCAGGGTGCTCGCTGTATGGATTGCGGCGTTCCGTTCTGCATGTCTGACAGCGGCTGTCCTGTCGATAACCTTATTCCTGAGTGGAACGATCTGGTTTACAAAGGTCGTTGGCAGGAAGCGCTCGAGCGGCTGCATAAGACCAATAACTTCCCTGAATTCACGGGCCGTGTTTGTCCGGCGCCATGCGAGGGCTCCTGCGTGCTGGGCATTAACGACCCTGCTGTTACGATTAAGAATATCGAAAATGCGATCATCGATCGTGGTTTTGAAGAGGGCTGGGTATCGGCGGCTCAACCTGCCGAACGCACAGGTAAATCGGTAGCGATTGTTGGTTCCGGTCCAGCTGGCCTGGCAGCAGCTGACCAGCTGAACAAGGCCGGTCATCAGGTTGTGGTCTATGAGCGGGCTGATCGTATTGGCGGCTTGCTAATGTACGGCATTCCCAATATGAAGCTCGACAAGAGCGTAGTTCAGCGCCGCGTTGATTTGCTGGCTACAGCGGGCGTTGAGTTTGTGACGGGCGTGGAAGTGGGCGTTGATCTGGATGTCATAGAGCTTCAGAAGAGCAATGATGCGGTGTTGTTGGCCACCGGTGCAACTGTTCCGCGTGACCTGCCTATTGAAGGCCGCGAGTTAAACGGCGTTCATTTTGCCATGGAGTTTTTGACTAAGAGCACGAAGAGTCTGCTCGATAGCGAACTGCAAGACGGTGCTTATATTAGCGCTGCAGGCAAGAAGGTTATTGTGATTGGTGGCGGCGATACCGGCACTGACTGTATTGCCACATCGTTACGCCATGGCTGTGCCGGCATGATGAACCTGGAGTTAATGTCTCAGTCGCCGGTAGAGCGTGCTGACAGCAACCCCTGGCCTTTATGGCCGCTTATTCAGCGCACCGACTACGGTCATGAAGAGTCTATCGCTAAGTTTGGTGTCGATCCGCGTTCTTACACTATCCTGTCAAAACGTTTCGAAGATGATGGCAAGGGCAACGTTACAGCGCTGCATACCATTCGCGTTGAGTGGAAGAAGGACGATAGTGACCGTATGCAGATGAGTGAGATTTCTGGCTCTGAACAGCGTCATGAATGTGATCTCGTGTTGCTGGCTATGGGCTTTTTAGGCCCTGAGAACCCGGTGGCTGATGCACTTGGTATCGAGCGTGATCAGCGCAGCAACTACGCGGCAGCTCATGGCGATTTTAGCGCCAGTGTTGCCGGCGTATTTGTGGCGGGTGACTGTCGTCGCGGCCAGTCTCTGGTGGTTTGGGGTATTAATGAAGGCCGCGGAGCTGCGCGATCGATTGATGCCTATTTGGAAGGCGGCAGTACCTTGCCTGCTCCCGGCATTACTCAGGGCACTGCGATGGGTTAGTTCAGTAATCCACTGCGCAATACTAAAACCTCGTGCGACTAGCGTCCTCGGGGTTTTTTATTGTCTTTGCAATTACCTTCCATTGTGCCCCCCCCAATTAATTAATATTTTACGCGGGGCTCATGAATACTTTTACCCGTCTGTGATGTGCCCTGATGCGGTTTGCTTCCGGTGTTGTCGCTGGAACTAGCCCTTAACCAATGCCATTGATTTGGATGGCCATTGGCGGGCGTGGAATGAGGCAGCATTTAATGCTGAAGTCGGCAGCTATGGGTGCGCGCCAAATTGCTCTGAAATAGTCTGCCCGGAAAGGGTTTTTCCTGCCAATGGGTTGTCGCTGTGCAAATTGGCGGTCGGGCAGGTTAAGCCATTTTTTCGCGCAAGCTAGCCCTTGCAAGTGGTGTTGAAGAAGATTTCCTCGGCAACAGATTCTGCTCTAGTTCTAAGCTTTCAGTCCTTTTCGTTGGGCCTAATAGCCCTTTGTGATCAAGCAGTCTGGGTCGCTGTATGCTTGCAGATGTGCCTGTTGGCGGGCTTGTTCACGGTAATGATGGGTGTTATTGAAGTGACCATTCCTGAGTACAGCTCTTGCCGCAGAGCGGAATAGTTGCTGCAAGTCGGCCCCTGCTTAGGCTGCAGGCAGTGGTATTAAGTTTGACTGTAGCCGCTTCCTTTATATAATTTGCGCAGCTTGAAAGTGCGAACTGATTTTTATGCACCATTTCGATCCGGCTTAGCCATTCGTTCTGTTATCCATAAGTAATCTGTACTTCCAGCACGACGCCTCATTTGAGGCAAATTACTTTGTTTAAACAGGATAGAAAATATGTCTACTACTACCGGTACCGTTAAATGGTTTAACGACGCTAAAGGCTACGGCTTCATCGAACAAGAATCAGGCCCTGATGTGTTTGCTCACTTCAGTGCTATTGGTGGCGATGGCTTTAAATCTTTGGTTGAAGGTCAGAAGGTTGAATTCACAGTAACTGCGGGCCAGAAAGGTCCTCAGGCTGAGAACATCAAGCCTTTATAAGAACTTTTGCTAAGCATTAGTTATTGGAAAACGGAGCCTGATGGCTCCGTTTTTTTTGCCTAAATTTTGTATTGATTGAGCGAGGGATGAAACTCATTGCTCCGCAGAGTAGGATTCGCTAATGCCGTTTCCTGGTTATTATTTTTTATTTTATATGCTTTTGCTCTGCGTTGGGCAGGCGGGTGCAGCAGAGTTGCGTGTTGCCGTTGCTAGCAATTTTTTTCTACCGATGCAGCAGATTGTTTCGGCCTATGAGCAGCAGAGCGAAAACACCATTAAGCTCAGCATAGGATCGAGTGGCAAACATTATGCTCAACTTCAGAATGGCGCCCCATTCGACATGTTGTTCTCGGCAGACAGTAATAAAGTTTACTTGCTTGAACAGCAGAAATTGATTATTCCCGGGACACGATTTACCTATGCGATTGGTCGTTTGGCGCTGGTATCCATGGAGCCCGAGAATGAGGCAGGAGATGAGCTTGGGGCGCTCACTCAACGGGCAGGCCGCATTGCAATAGCCAACCCAATGCTTGCGCCATATGGGCGTGCCGCTCAGCAGACTTTGCAGCAGGCAGGTTTGTGGGAGCAGCTTCAACCGCGGTTGGTCGTCGGTGAGAATGCGAGTCAAACCCTGCAATTTGTTGCGAGTCGCAACGCCCGTTTCGGTTTTGTGGCAGCATCGTATTTATCCTGTCTCTTATACACATCTCCGAGC
>CAJXQV010000204.1 GCA_913058165.1 uncultured Chromatiales bacterium
ATCTACACAGAGTAGATCGTCGGCAGCGTCAGATGTGTATAAGAGACAGGGTAACAGCCATGATGACGTAAATGGCCATCGACATGTACGCCGCCGGTGCATGGATATAAAGAATGCGGAAGGCATCGCCCATTTGGTAATCGCTGGGAGCGACAAACAGGCCACCGTAGGCACCTATCGCCATTAATGCGGTTGCCAACCAGAACAGCCATGGTTGAAGCAGGCTCGCAAGCCGGTAGGCATGCGGAGGCGATGCGAGTTTGTGAAACCAGGTCCACATAATCAGCAAGCCCCAAGAGGCGCGGTTAGTTTTGAAAACTGAGTTAGCAAAGAATTTGTCACAAACAGCAAATACCGAGGCCCTACCCTAAGTGTTTTCAGGGCAGCAACCTTTAACAAAAATCATCAACGCAATGTTGACCCGTAAGCGCTAGATTATACTGCATGAGGCTGTCTGCAGTGCATACGCTCATTGAAAAGACTGCCAATAACGGCCAATAGTTCCTTTGAGCTGGCTGCTTAGTCCAAACTAACCCTCAGCGCCGCAGCAATACCAAACGGCGCCAAGCTTGCCGCAAGAATGCTCATAGCACCTAGCAACATCAATGGACCGGTGGTGTCCATGCCACTGACGGCAAGGTCTGTCGCCCGCGAGCCGAAAATCAGCACCGGAATACTCAATGGCAGCAGCAGAACTGCCAACACCCCAGCGCCTTGCCGCAGTCCAACGGTTAATGCTGCCGTAATACCGCCGATGAGGCTTAGCGCCGGTGTACCGAGTAATAATGACAGCAGCAGTACCCAGGTCGCTTCTCCGGGCAGGTCGTAGGCTGTTGCAACTGCCGGCGTCAGCAGCAACAAGGGCAATACCATTTGCAGCCAGTGAGCCAGTACTTTGCCCAGGACCAGCAAAACCAATGGCTGTGGGGCTAAAACCAACTGCTCTAGGCTGCCATCTTCATAGTCATCGCGAAACAAACGGTTCATCGATAACAACATGGACAGCAGCGCAGCCACCCATAGCACCCCCGGACCAACCTGGCGCAGCACGTCGGCTGCCGGGCTGATAGCGAGTGGAAATAGGCTGGCGACAACCACAAAGAACACCAGCGGGCTGATCAGGTCTGACCAGCGCCTGAAGCTTTGGCGCATTTCCCGTTGCAGCAACAGCCATACCGGAGCGATCATTGCAGCACCCCGTTCATCAGGGTTTTCTCGGTCATGCCGAGTGCGCTGTGGGCATTGCCATGACTGGCGATAACAGCGATGCCACCCGCTGCCAGATGTGTATCCAAGCAGGCGTTCAGGTAGGCCTGCCCCTGAGCGTCTAAATTGCTGTAGGGCTCGTCGAGCAACCAAACCAGAGCATTGCCCAACAGCACTCGCGCCAGCGAACTGCGGCGTTGCTGCCCCGCTGATAACACCCGGGCGGGTAAATCAAGGCATTCGGCAAGCCCAAGCTCGGCTGGAATCTCCCCCATTCTGCGCCCGGCCAATGCTGCTGCAAAATCCAGGTTCTCCCGAACGGTGAGCTCCGATTTGAGTCCGGCCTTATGCCCGGACCAACCCAGTGCGCGCTGCCATTCGTCGCGCTGTTGACGGATAGCGATACCTTTCCAATGCACGTCGCCCTCTTCCGGCAAGGTTAAACCGCAGAGCACGCGCAGCAGCGTGGTCTTGCCAGTGCCATTAGGCCCCCGCAAAACCAAGCCTTCGCCGGGTGCAACCCGCAACGCCAACTGATTAAGCAAGCAGCGCTCACCGCGGAACAGCAGTAAACCGCTGGCGCTAAGTCCGATGTTCTTTGGGTTGAGCTCTGGCATTGATAAATGACTAATAATATAAATAGATTTATAGGGTTATAGCTTATTTGTTAGATTAAATATAGCTAAAAGCTCACAACAAGCTTGCCGAGTTATTGGCTCCATCGCCTGTCGGACTGTGTGGAACCCATTCGTAGAGCGTCCAGCGGTACTGCGGATTCATGCAAAACACATCGCGGGTGCGGCGAAACTCGGGGAACTCATGGAACACCGCTTTAGCCATTGCAACAGAAAAGAGATATGGGATGAGTATTCGCCGTGGTTGTTCAGAGGCGATCGCCTGATCGCGAATGCCACTAAGCACCTCGCGAAGAATGTCCTGACCGAATGGATGGTACATGTGCAAGAACAGGTTTCCCTCCGGTAGCGAAAACTTGCGGGCGTCAGTACAGAAAAACTCGACAGGTGCCGCACACCTGCTCTTAACCCGTTCAGCATTTTGTCGGGCAATAGCCGTGAGTTCGGCGGAGATCTCAATGCCGATAGCCCGCTTAAAAGGGTACTCCGCAGCAACGAGCGTGCTGCGCCCCTTACCCGAGCCGTAATCAACAAAACTGTAGTCTTCAGGATTAATTGACTCAGCACCGAGCTGCGCCTCAATCATATAACGGGTGATTCTTGCGGGTGACGCCAGAAATAAATTGGCCTGCCAACGCGTGCTGTCGTCCGCGATGTCGAGGTTGCGGGTGGGGACAATGCCGCTGGTGTCAGTGCCGTGTTGACGGTCGTAGCTGATGTCGTCAACGGGCTTATAAGACAGCGCGTAGATTAGTGCGTAACGCAGCGCCATCCAGAATCCGAGCTCCTTGGCCGACTCCTGAAATACCTCAAGCGGACTATCCCATGGCGATTCTGCGCCTGCGGATGTTTTAGGTGATGGTGCTGAACTTTTCACGCAAGGATCCCTATGAGGTCAGCTGAAACTACGTTGCAGCAAGTGCGTGCGCAGCGTACCAGAAAGCAGTGGGTGCCGACAAAGCAGCATGAGTGCTTCTGACTAATTAATGGCCATTGCGGACAAGAACCCGAGCGCGAGCTATTGCATGATGGTCGGCATAGAAACCGAATTGGCAACAAGGTATTCGATCATGAAAAAGCCCACGGGCAATGACTTGACTATGCCCGGCTCAATTAATCGCAACGGGCAGCAATTGGTTCGTTTTGTGCGCAAAGGTCCGAGCAATCCGTTGAACCGGATCTATAAATTAAGCTGCACTCTGTGCGCGTTTGAATATTCGGCCTACGGATCTGATTTGTGGCAGCGCAAATGCCCATCTTGTCAGAATGGCCGGGAGGGCTTGCCCAAAGAGTAAGCGGCTAAGTTGCCGCGTTCGATAGAAGTAACGCTTGATGCTCCACCTTTTTACCCAGCTTCATCTTGTAACTCCCCTAATTCGCCGTGTTTTTTGCGGCATTTTTTTGCCCGGGATTTCCGTAGGGTGGCAGGCAAGTCTAGCGACGCTCGGTAATTACCCAGGGGCCAGACTTTAGCCAGCCCGCCGGTCTCAATGCTGTCTCTTATACACATCTGACGCTGCCGACGATCTACTCTGTGTAG
>CAJXQV010000205.1 GCA_913058165.1 uncultured Chromatiales bacterium
TTGCTGAACTGGCTGAGATGTTTGCAGCCGAAGTCCATGGCGACCCCGAAACTCGGGTGAGTCGCGTGGCCGCACTCGACGGAGCCGGCTCCGACAGTATTTCCTTTTTATCCAACCCGAAGTACATGAATCAGCTTGCCGGGACGAAGGCGGTTGCGGTTATTTTGCATCCCGATGCCGCGGAACTCTGCCAGGTTCCTGCGTTGTTGGTGAAGGACCCTTATCTCGTTTATGCGAAGATCGCCGCGATATTGCATCCGCCGGCATCGCTGAAAACCGGGATTCATCCGAAGGCCAGTGTCGCAGACGATGCCATCGTGCCCGCCAGTTGCGAGATCGCCGCAGGCGCTGTCGTCGATACCAGTGTGGTGCTAGGTGAGCGCGTCTACGTCGGGCCCAATTGTTATCTGGGTATCGGCACAGCGGTGGGTGAAGACACTCGTCTCATGGCCAATGTCACCCTGTATCATGGCGTTCAAGTCGGCGCACGCTGCCTGATTCATTCCGCCACTGTGGTTGGTTCTGATGGTTTTGGTAATGCCCGCAACGCCGATGGCAGTTGGACTAAGGTACCGCAGATGGGCTCTGTGCAGATCGGCGATGATGTCGAGTTGGGCTCAGGCTGCACTATCGACCGCGGCGCAATGGGCGACACAGTTATTGCTAATGGTGCACGGCTTGATAATCAGGTGCATGTGGCACACAACGTTCAAATCGGTCAGCACACAGCGATTGCAGGTCAGGTCGGGTTTTCGGGCAGCACTAAAGTGGGTGAGCGCTGTCAGTTCGGTGGGCAGGTCGCTATCTCAGGGCATCTGGAAATTTGTGATGACGTCGGGCTGATGGGTCGTGCAACCGTAACCAATAACATCACCAAGCCGGGAATATACTCCAGCGGCATTTTACCGCTGGAGACATCGGTTCAGCACAATAAAAATGCTGTGCGCTTCCGCCAACTTGATAAAATGGCACGAACGCTGAAGAAGCTTGAGAAAAAAGTATTTGGCAGTTCCGGTTCATAAAATGCAGAACCTTAAAGCTTCGATTAAAGGTCATTTTTTAGTATTTCGCGGCATACAGGCTGCGGAAACTGCGTTCAATATTATTTAGGGATCCTGATGATTCATTCAACCGCCATAGTGTCACCCAAGGCCAATATCGCTGCAGATGTGGAAATTGGCCCTTACAGCATCATCGGTGACGATGTGCAGATTGGCAGTGGTACCACCATCGCGGCGCATGTCGTAATTAACGGTCCTACCACCATCGGTGAGAACAACCGTATTTTTCAGTTTGCGTCGTTGGGTGATGAGCCTCAGGATAAAAAATACGCCGGTGAGCCTACTCGTTTGGAAATCGGCAACGGCAATACTATTCGTGAATACGTCACCATGAACCGCGGCACCACTCAGGACGATGGTATTACCCGTTTAGGCGACAACAACTGGTTAATGGCTTATGTGCATATTGCGCATGATTGCAAAGTGGGCAATGAAACTGTTTTTGCTAACTGCGCGAGTTTGGCTGGCCATGTTACCGTCGAAGATTACGTTATTTTTGGTGGTATGTCGGGTGCGCATCAGTTCACACGTATTGGCGCATATAGCTTTATCGGCAACAATGCCGGAGTCACCCGCGATGTTCCTCCGTACTTCCTGGTCTTTGGTCAGCCTGCGGTGCCCAAAGGAATTAATTCCGAGGGTTTGAAGCGTCGTGGTTTTACCACAGAGCAGATCCGCTCTGTTAAACAAGCTTTCCGTATGCTGTACCGTTCTGACCTGCGTTTGGAAGAGGCGCAGGAGCAGATTAAGGCACTGGCCATCACGCATCCTGAGCTCGAACGTATGGACACATTCCTAGCCCAATCCACCCGCGGCATAGTGCGGTAAATAACCGGCGTGCCGCGCATAGTTATTATTGCCGGTGAGGCTTCAGGCGACCAATTGGGCGCCGGGCTTATCGCTGCCGCGAAAGCCATTGATCCCGATATTCAGTTTGAAGGCGTTGGCGGTCCCAAAATGGAGGCCGTGGGTTTTAGCTCGTGGTTTTCTTATGAGCGGCTGGCTGTTTTCGGTTTGTTTGAGGTGCTGAAGCACCTGCCGGATCTGCTCAATGCCGGCAAAGACGTCAAACAGCGTATTCTGAACAACCCTCCGGACCTCGTTATTGGCATTGATGCCCCTGATTTTAATTTGCGCGTGGAGAAAACGGTAAAAGCCGCAGGTATTCCGGTAATGCATTATGTGTGCCCATCGATCTGGGCATGGCGTGAAGGCCGGGTGAAGCACATCAGTGCCGCTGCTGATCACGTGCTGTGCTTGCTGCCGTTTGAACCTGAATTTTTGCAGCGTCATCAGGTGTCCGGTGAGTTTGTCGGTCACCCGCTGGCCGATGATATTGCTGAGCCACTGTCACTGGCTACTGGCAGGTCCGTTTTGGGGCTGGATGCTCAACGTCGTGTCGCCATATTGCCGGGCAGTCGGATGAGTGAAGTGCAGCGTCTTGGTCCTGTATTTGCCGAAACTGCGGCATGGCTTGCCGAGCGCATTCCCGGTATTCGTTTTGTAGCACCGTTTGCCAATCAGAAAACCCGTGAGACATTTCAGGCTTTGTGGCAATCCGCAGGGGTGAATGCGCCGTTGGATTGTGTCGATGGGCAAACGCGTGAGGCAATGGCGGCTGCCGATGTGGTGTTACTGGCCTCGGGTACCGCGACGTTGGAGGCGATGTTGGTGGGCAGGCCCATGGTGGTTGCTTATAAGGTATCGCCCATCAGTTATTGGCTGGTGCGTCTGTTGAACCTGGTTAAGCTGAAGCATTTCTCGATGCCTAATCTGCTGGCGGGTGAGGGTATCGTTCCGGAGATGATTCAACACGATGCTGTGGTCGAGAACTTGGGGCCCGCGGTGTTGGCCTATTATCAGTCAGCGGATGGCAATAGAGCGTTGCTGGAACGCTTTGCAAGTTTGCAGGGCGTGTTGCGGCAAAATGCCAGTCAGAAATCGGCGGAGGCCGCAATTCGGATGGTCGCCGAAGGACTTACCCGCAAGGCCTGAGCTTCGTATAACCTCAGGGATTAATTAAGGCTGAAATTTGGTGGGTAAAATCAGTCTAAAAATAAGCAGGTTCAAAGAGCCGCACAACAGGCACTGAGCCGTTGGCAATGACCGACGGACGGCATCCGGAATGAACAAATCCGGCTGAGCAGGCTGGGAAGAGCGGGCAGGAAGAGCTCCGGAAAAAGTTTAAGGGGAGTGTATTGACGTTAATAGCGGGTGTGGATGAAGCCGGGCGTGGACCATTGGCCGGCTCGGTCGTGGCCGCTGTCGTGGTGCTTGAGGTTGGTCAGGAAATTCCCGGCG
>CAJXQV010000206.1 GCA_913058165.1 uncultured Chromatiales bacterium
TGGGCTCGGAGATGTGTATAAGAGACAGGCTGCATGTCTCTGCTAACAGCCTTGATGAATATGTCCGCGATCTTTCGGCGGCAATTAAATCCCCCGATGCGCAATGGCAGGCATTGGGCTTGCGGGCTGATGACGGTGAGCGCCTGCAGCTAAACACCAACCGATTGCAGATTGAGAACGAGTATTACAGTTCTGTGCGACCCAAGCGGGTAGCACGAACCGGTGAGCGACCGACCAAAGCATTGCGGCGTGGTGGTGTTGAATATGTTGAGTTACGCGTGCTTGATGTGAGTCCATTTGATCCGGTCGGTATTAATCAGGCTGAAATACGTTTTGTTGAAACCTACCTCGCCTATTGCATGTTGCAGGACAGCCCGCCGATTAGCATTGATGAAGCGGCCGATAATAAAGCCAATCAAGCGGCTGTTGCTGAGCACGGTCGTAAACCCGGGCTCAAGCTGCAACGGAACGGTGCTGAGGTTTCTATGCGGGATTGGGCGCTGGAGTTGCTCGAAGATATGCAGCCGGTTGCAGAGATGCTGGATTGCAATGCAGGTGAGGAATACCAGCAGTCCCTGGCAATTCAGCTGGCTGTTGCCAGAGACCCTGAGCTTACGCCATCGGCGCGCATGCTGGCTGAGCTTCGTGAAAGCGGCTTGTCTTTCGTCGAATACGGGCTAAAGGTCGCTGGCGCCAATCGCGATTATTTTCTGGCACAGGCGCCTGAACACAATGTGCGCCGCACTGCATTGACTGAAGAGGCTGCCGCATCGTTGTTGCGTCAGGCTGACATAGAAAAGTCCGATACAGTTACTTTTGATAAATACATTCAGCGCTATTATTCTTAGCGTGCCTTTAGGTGGCAGGGTTGTCTGCCGATGTCCTTTTGGGGCGGTGGTAGCTAGTACCGAGCAGAATGTGATTCTTCGATTAGGAGCCGTTCATTAAAGTTTTCATTACAGCTTTTATTCTGGGTTTAGCGCTGGTGATTACCGGAGCCTATTTCTATCCGATGCCAAATCAGCTGCGGGTGAGGTCGGATATTGACGTGGTTGCTAACGGCGGCCGCAAAGAAGACTTTTATATACATATAGACCGGGATCGCATTGCTCAGGCTCAGCAAGGTCTGGTGGCTGCGTTTCCAGAGCAGGGGATTTACGCCGACCTGTTTAAGCTAAGAAATACGAGTGGCAAAGTCATTGGATTGGCGTCTCGGATGACGGGCTTAATCCCTGACGCGAACGGTGAGTTTGAGCTGGCGGTGAATTGGCTGTTGCTGCTGCCGAGTCGCGGCAGCTTCTTGTTGTCGCAGAATCCATCGTCGTTGTCTCCGGCATTGGCTGAGGGCGCCAACATTGAGTTAAATATTCAGCAGGGCCGCATGGTCGTCGGTGATCGCGAATTCAGCGAGCTTGCGGGCAGCTATGTCGAGATGGCGTTATCTAAGGACACCGATGGCGACGGTAAAGCTGAGAACGTGTTGTTGTTAAGTACGCTTTTGGTGGGAGTTGATCCCGCATGAGGAAGTTGATCGTTTTGCTGGGGTTGCTCGGGGGTGGATTTACAGGTCTTCTCCTGGTGGTTTTTAATCCATTGGTTGACGATAGTTTGCAGCGCGAAATTGTTGGTGCCGGTGTTTATCGCTATGCGAGCAGCGATGTATACGGCATGCATTCCACCGCCGATGGCTTATTGAATATTGCCAGACTGCTTCGCGGCCCCGCAGATTTCGATGAAGCCGCCATTCGTAACACTGTGGCTGCAGTTATGGTGTTGCGTGATTCATCGGATGCTCCGGTGGCCTTTGCCACGCGTCTGAGTGCCAGTGAGCGCAATTCGAATTTGTTGTTTGGTGAATTTAGAGCACGCAGCTATTGGAATGTATTCTGGCCTAATCAGGGCAGTGTTTACATGCAGTCGCTGGAAAGTCGTCGTGAGTTGCTTCATGACGGCATGAGTTCTTTTCTTGTCGGTGGTGAACCGCAAGCCGGAGGCGAACGTTATATGCTGACCATGGCCGGTGAAGGTGCCGGTAATCGGATTGTCGGCATTAGTGGTTTGTACTCGAGTGCAACAGGGCACTACTCGGAGGTTTTGTTGAACCCTATAAATGACCCCGATATTCAGCGGGGCGAGTTGCAGTTAAGTATTAAGCGTTAGCTATTAGGCGAGAGCCGCGGTAGCGATGTCTTTGAACGGTATGCTCATGTCTTTGAGCTGCTCGATATCCAGTTCCGCGCCCTTCGCCAACAACTTCTTCGCCAACATGAATTCTCTCGCGCTGTTGATGGCATCGACAGAAAGCAATTTGTTGCCCTTCAGATAGAAGGCTGCAAAATGTTTACTGGCAGGCTCACCACGCAATATCACGGTGTCATAGCCCTCCGATAAGCCGACAATCTGTAACTTAATATCGTATTGGTCTGACCAGAACCAGGGGATTTGCGCGTACTCCACCCGTTCGCCGCAGATAGTGCAGGCTACTGTTTTGGCTTGTTCTAATGCGTTGTGCACTGATTCAAGGCGCAGCCGGCGACCTAGCAGCCGGTTGGGGTGGGATGTGCAGTCGCCAGCAGAGAGAATGCTCGGATCCTCGGTGCGGCAGAACTCGTCGACAGCAATACCATTATCAATAGTAAGACCTGCTGCCTCAGCCAGTTCGGTGTTTGGTAAAATGCCAATGCCAATAATCACCAAGTCGGCTGGCAGCGGCGCTGCACCCTTCAGGTTCACTCCGGTAACGGCAGTGCTGCCACTAAAGCTCTCGATGCGGACATTGCAACGCAGGTCCACGCCAGCGTCGGTATGCAGCTTGGTGTAGAAATCGGAAAGTTCGGGGGCAACGGCGCGCTGCAGTGGCCGCTCGGCCATTTCCAGTACGGTGACATTGAGACCGCCTTTTTTCGCAATAGCTGCAACTTCCAGACCAATGTAACCGGCGCCCACTATTACTAGATTGCTTCCCGGCGTTAAGCCGCTTCGAATAGCCTCGACGTCACTGATGTTGCGAAGATAATGCACGTTGGCCAGTTCGCTGCCGGGAATCGGGGCTTTGCGGACGCGGCTGCCTGTAGTGAGCACCAGCCAGTCATAATCCAATTGTTTGCCACTGCTCAGAGCGACTGTTTTATTTTCCCTGTCGATAGATTCAACCCGGGTATTCAGCTCAAGCTCGATGTTGTGTTCCGGGTAGTACCTCTCGGGCTTGAACAACAAGCGGTTGGCATCCAATTCGCCAGCCAGAAAGGCTTTTGACAGGGGCGGCCGCTGATAGGGCGCGTAGGCTTCTTCGCCCACGAGAGTGATGGCTGTCTCTTATACACATCTCCGAGCCCACGAGACAAGAGGCAATCTCG
>CAJXQV010000207.1 GCA_913058165.1 uncultured Chromatiales bacterium
TTGCTGACAAACTCCACATCGATATATTTACCGTAAATATCAGCTGAGAAATCGAAAATATGCACTTCCAGAATCGGCTCGACACCGGCAACGGTAGGCCGGGTACCCAAACTTGCAACGGCATCCAGCGGCGTATCACCAAGGCCTAACACCCGCACCGCAAATATTCCCGCCAACGGGCTCAATTTACGATTCAACTTCAAATTTGCGGTCGGAAAACCGAGCGTATGGCCTAAACGCTGGCCGGGCACTACTCTGCCCGACATCCGATATGGACTGCCAAGCATCCGACGGGCTTTATCCAGATCGCCGGCAAGCAACGCTGACCGAATCCGGGTGCTCGATACACGCTCACCGTCCAGCTCCACACTACCAACCTCCTCGACGCTGAAGTCGTAGCGCTCACCTGCCAGAATCAAATCATTAATCGTGCCTGTGCGGTTACGTGCAAACCGAAAATCATCGCCCACTACCAAATGCTTAACGTTCAGTGTTTGCGTCAGCAACTGCCCAACGAACGCATCCGGTTCTAATGAACTCAACGCACGCTCAAACCGAGGGCAATAGAACACATCGATACCGGCAGCCTGCAATGCCCCGTATTTCTCGCGAAACCGCATTAGCCGCGCTGGCGGCGTCGTCACACTGAAATACTCCTGTGGCGTCGGCTCAAACGAAAACATTAGCGCTGGCAGGCCTCGATCACGGGCCGCATCCAACACGCGCTCCAGAATCAGGCGATGGCCTGCATGCAAACCATCGTACACACCAATAGTGGCCACACAACCATCGCGCAGCACTGCTGGAGTCTTGTTGGGTCGGCGGATCAGTAACATCCCGGCATCATCAGTTTCAATTCGGGGCTGACCCCTTTGCTATTCGAGCAGAGAATTATAAGGAGTGGCCCGATGATTTGATACGCAGATCTGAAATCCGCACTCCGGTGGCAAATAACACACCAAGATACGCGACCGCCCCACCAAGCACTAATGCGGCAAGCCACCAGGACCGTGTCGCTGCAGATACCTCGTACCATGCGCTTAACGGCGGAGCGAATTCAGTCAATAGCATCGCCATAACGGCATTCGCCAACAGCAACTGCAGCAGCAAACGCCGCCAACCGGGCAATAAATGCAGCACACCAGCGCTCCGCAGACCTCTAAATAGGAGGAATGCGTTCAAAAGTGCGCTCAATGAGGTAGCCACGGCCAGCGCTGTATGCGGACCCGGAAAATCATTCTCTAGCCATAGCCCAACAAGAATCAAATTCAAAATCAGATTCGCCGCCAATGCCACCAAGCCAACTTTGACCGGGGTCTTCGCATCCTGACGAGAAAAATACCCAGGCACCAGAACTTTAACCAGCGTAAACCCGACCAACCCAAAGGAATACGCCATCAAGCTCATGCGAGCCATTTCGACGGCTTCTGTATCGAATAAGCGACCGTAAAATAGGGTGGCTATTGCCGGGCCGGCCAAGACGAAAAGCCCTACCGCAGCCGGTGTCGATATCACGGCAACCAGGCGCAGCGCCCAATCCAGTGTGCGCGAAAACCCATCCATAGAATCGCCGCTAAAGTGGCGCGACAAGCTGGGCAATACGACAGTGGCCAAAGCAATACCAAACACGCCGAGCGGAAACTCCATTAAACGATCGGAAAAGTACAGCCAGCTAACGCTGCCAGTAATCAGAAACGTAGCGATCATCGTGTCAAACAAAATACTGATCTGCGCAACCGACGAGCCAAACAACGCTGGTGCCATGAGCTTTGCGATTCGACGCACGCCCGGATCGTGCCAGCCCCAGCGTGGCATACCCAATAGTTGAATCCCGCGAAGAAACGGCAACATAAACAGCAATTGCACGAGGCCAGCAATAAACACGCCAGCAGCCAACACTACGCCGGGCTTGGAGCTGTATGGCGCGATATACACAGCAAAACCAATGAGCACGACATTCAATAACACGGGTGCAAAGGCCGGTGCCGCAAACTTCTTATAGGTATTAAGAATGCCGCCAGCCAGAGCTGTTAGCGAAATAAAGAACAGGTAAGGGAATGTAAACCGCAGCATGTCGGTAGCCAGTGCAAACTTATCAGCACTCTCCGGAGCCGGAGAAAACAACCAACCCATGCCAAACATCGCAATCAATATCGGCGCAGCAATAACACCCAATGCGGTGAAGGCAAATAAAATAATACCCAGGGTGCCGGCAACATTATTGGCCAGCGACTGTAATTCCTCATGACTGCGCTGATCTTCGTACTCGGCGAACACCGGCACAAACGCCTGAGAAAAGGCGCCTTCAGCGAAAAATCGCCGGAAAATATTAGGGATTTTGAAGGCGACAAAAAAAGCATCCAGCACCAAACCAGCACCGAAGTAGCGCGCATAGACCATATCGCGCGCCAGCCCGAGCACACGGGATAGCAGGGTCATAGAACCCACTACCAGAGTAGACTGGAGCAGGCCCCCGGCTTTTTCAGCACCCTGTTTTGACTTCTCCGCCTCAGACACCATCAAACCCTTAAACATATGCCGAAAATTTGCGCGTCCCGAGCAACGGATTGCCTAAAGGTGCCACCTCAACCAACGAAGCCTTTGCACCTTCCATCCCTGTTCGCACCGCTCACATGCCGCCTATTCTATACACTTCAGGCGATATAAAGGTGCTCTGCAGCAGCAGCTAAGTTAGAAATACGGAAAAAGGTGCCCCGCATCCCAATTCTAAGTACAGGGAAACATTGACATCAGGCTCTCAAATCTGAAGAATACGCATCCTCTATAGGGTACCGAGCACTGCCGAGGCCCGAAACGACAGCAACTGTTGCTGTCGGACACAGATCAGAATTAGCACAGGATACCCACGTGGCAAATATTAAATCAGCAATCAAACGCGCAAAAACAAGCGAAAAGAAACGCCAGCACAACGTTGCTTTGCGTTCCAGTATGCGTACGGCCATCAAGAAAGTCGTTACTGCCAGCGAAGCCGGCGATGCCGAAGCTGCTAATGCTGCCTTCAAAACCGCTGAGCCAGAAATCGACAGCATGGTGAACAAGGGTTTGATTCATGGCAACAAAGCTTCACGTACTAAAAGCCGCCTGAACAAGCGCATCCGCGCTATCGGTGCTTAACTAAAGTACGCTCTAAAAAGCATTCACAAAAAACCCGGCTTAGTGCCGGGTTTTTTGTGCCTGAATTATTCCTTCGCCAACAAAACCAGCACCTAGATCGGACTGTATGGCTCATCTGCCTGGGTTTCATCAACGGCATCCTGATTAATCTCTTCCAGGCGCGACCTGTCTCTTATACACATCTCCGAGCCCACGAGACAAGAGGCAATCTCG
>CAJXQV010000208.1 GCA_913058165.1 uncultured Chromatiales bacterium
TAACTCTGGTAAAAGGCTGCGCCTTAAACCAAGACCGGCACCCTCTGGCAAAGAGGGTGCCGATAGTTTGTTGGAGAATTTAGTCTCCACGGGTGTAGTTCATGCGTTTAAACGTAATACTTAAGAAGCTTTGTCGCCACCGCATGTGCCTTCGCCATCTTTCTTATCATCGCCGCCTTTTTCTTCGGCATCTTTCTTGTCATCGCCGCATTTCCCTTCGCCGCAAGAACCTTCGTGAGCACCCGCGGTCAGATAACCGCTTGAGAGTTCATCCATAGAGAACAGGTTGTCGTTAACTTCGGCATTGGCTACACCAGCAATACCCAGTCCCGTTACAACAACAGCGCCAATAGCAATTTTCAATTTAGACATTTTTAACTCCAAGTTAATATAAGGCCGTATTCCGGCAAGGTCGGTCTTTTAAGGTGAGTTGATCACATCCATGCTGCGATTACCTCACCGGAGGTGCATCCAATCCCCACCATTACAGTAGCGCATCACAGGGGGACTTTGCGAGCGACTGCATTGACGAAGCAGGATTAAGGGGTTGACTGTAAAAAATGCCAAAAAGTTGCACAAATGCCAAGATTATGAGGTCTGATTGATTTTTTTCTTAAAAAACAATAACTAGCAGCTCATCTGCTTGAGATGTGTGAGTGAAACTCTTTAGTGCTGCTGTGCGAATAGTCTTTTGAAGCTGCCTAAATAAAACACTATTAAAAAGGACTATTCGCATGAGCTACCTGAACCCGCTCGCAAACACTGCAGTTAATGCAGAACTTCCGTTTAATCCCCTTGCTCTCAGCGTGTATGAGCCAACAAGTAGAATACTCGCGGGCCTTAGCCCCGAGGCGGTGCTGGTTCGCGATGCGCTGCAAGCCCGAGGGCTTGAAACACCGCTGTTGCCAAACGGTTTGAGTAGGGCCGAGCAGAAGCAGAAAATTGAAGTGTGTTTCAGAGAAATTATGCAGGTGTTGGCGTTAGACCTGCGTGACGATAGTTTGCAGGATACTCCGCGGCGTATAGCGAAGATGTATGTTGATGAGGTTTTCTCCGGGCTTAACTATCGGCACTTCCCTAAGGTCACTGTGATCGAGAATAAAATGCATGTGGACGAGATGATTAAGGTCAGTAGCGTCAATCTCTCATCCACCTGCGAACATCATTTCGTCACAATCGACGGTTTTGCAACACTGGCCTACATTCCTAAGACAAAGGTTATTGGCTTATCTAAGATCAACCGCGTTATCCGATTTTTTGCTCAGCGCCCACAGGTTCAGGAACGGCTCACAGAGCAGGTACTGGTAGCACTGCAAACTCTTCTCGAAACGGATGACGTTGCAGTTCACATTATTGCGACACACTATTGTGTTAAAGCGCGCGGTGTTATGGACTCGAACAGTGAAACCTCGACCACAGCACTCGGTGGCACATTCAAAACAACACCATCGGCTCGTAAGGAATTTTTGTCGGGTCTAAATAGCAGCTAGACGAGCGCTTTGGTTGGATAAAAAGGTCTCCAATCGCAGGCCTTTTTTGGGCTCAGTGAGCTTAAGCGTTTTCCGTAATAAGCAGAGTCTGTTTGCTTAGGGCGGCGATCGGATCACTAATGTAACGCGGATGCACTTCGCGGGCGCAGGCTAAATAGTCTGCAGGAAGTTCCTCCATTGACTCCATCTTGCAGCCGTTGGCAACTCCCATCATATGCCCGGGGTGGTCTTCAAGCCCCATCCACGGTATCCAGGGCTGCGTGTTACTGAATGCCAATGAGCATGGCGCTGAGATTTTTTTGCTGTCAAGGGCATCACTCAGATTGCCGCTGATGGTGGTGTAGATGCTCAGCAGTATTTCCGGCGCAGTCGGTTTAGGGAATTTAATAACGGCTTCGACCGAAGTGGGAATCCAGACTTGATTGTTAATAATGCGTGCAGGCCCGAGGCTTGATGAGTAATCCTGCACCATAGGGTTGTCGGGGCTTGATAATCCATTTGTTGTCAGGAGGCGGACCTCCGGGCCGAGACGAGTATGCCTTACCTGATTTATTTTTCCGGTAAAGGGGTTATTGAACTCCTTGAGCAGCAGACCGCTATCGAGATCAGTGAAATAGGTGAGTTCAAAAAAAGCAATTTTGAAGTTGCCATCAGTCTGTTGGAAGAACCGATGAAACATGCCCACCTTCATGCCGAACAGTGCCTGAGATTTGCCGTTAACTACCGCGTATTGCTTGCCGTCCATCCACCAAATAATCAGTCGGTCATCGAAGCTACCGGATAGTCGGACATAGGCGTCAAGCAGGTTGTTGCCGATGAGGTTTTGCTTCGGTGTTGCTGTTGCATGAACCATGTTCGCCGCATGAGCCAGCCCTGTGCCAGCCAATGCCTGCAGTATCTGTCGACGATTCATGGTTACTCCGTGTGATTGCAACCCTAGTAGCAGTTGTCTCAGCAATTGTTAGCGCATTCCGAGACCGCCGAAGGCGTAATTAAACGCGACCGGTGTGCCCTGGTTTAACCAAGGCATGAGTATTTCTTCCGATTTGATCCACAGTTCTGCAGCGAGTTCGGCATTTTCAGTATTGCCGCCGGGGCGATACGGATTGCAGTCTCTAAAGAACCATCCTGATGCGGTACTGAGTTCAGGACTTGCAGCTACGTAACAAGTGGTCGCTGCGCCCTGAGGCACGGTTTTGGTGAAGGGCTTGCCAACGGTCTCCAGTGCCAGCGTTTTCCAACGTGGCATGTGACGTCCCAGATTGGTCGGAATAACACCGGGAGCCAAGGAATTTGCTGTTGAAGAAGTGCCTTCGAAGCGATTTGCGAGTTCGAGTGAGAACAGCACATTAGCCAGTTTGGACTGACCGTACGCAGTGCCCGGTTCATACCAGCCCTCACCGGATAAGTTATCCAGGTAGATTCCCTCAGCCGGGGCCAGTCGGGTAGATGAACCGCTGCTCACCATGACCACTCGCCCCTGATCTGCGGCGTTAACTTGATCGAGTAACAGATTAACCAACAAGAAGTGACCGAGATGATTGACGACGAATTGTTTTTCTATGCCATACACCTGCTCCAGTTCTGGAAGCTCCATGATGCCCGCATTGCAAATAATTGCATCAATGCTCGTATGCTCGGCCTTAATGCTATCAGCAGCCAGAACAACCGAATCAAAGTCAGAAAGCTCGATAACGACAGGCGTGGTATTTCCGACAACGCTATTGCAGGCATCGATTGCTTTAACCTCGGTGCGCGCAGCACCCAGCACATGCGCGCCACGCAGCGCCAGTACCCGCATAGTTTCATAACCAATGCCGGAATTGCAGCCTGTGACCAGTAT
>CAJXQV010000209.1 GCA_913058165.1 uncultured Chromatiales bacterium
CCAGCTCATTGGGTGCCAGAGTGTCAAGGTGCTTTAATAAGCTGGTTCTCAAGAAAGCCTCTGCTTCGGCCTTGTCTTTTGCCTTGATGTTCACTTCGGGCTCAATGATAGGCACCAAGCCTGCCGCGCAAATCTGCTTGCCCACTTCAAACTGCTGTGCCACAACTCTCTCAATACCTGCGGCGTTGGCTGAATTGATAGTGGAACGCATCTTGGTGCCGAAAACGTCCTGAGCTGTAGCCTTCTTAAGCAATGCGTCGAGCTCCGGCATCGGTTTCATAACCTGCACGCCGTCGACTTCGTCGGCGAGGCCTTTATCAACCTTCAGGAAGGGCACAACATTTTTGTTCTGCCACAAGAAGTGCGACGTGCTTTTGCCTTCAATTTGGCGGTCGAGTGTGTTCTCAAACAGAATGGCGCCAAGAATGCGCTCGCCATTGAAGCCTGGGCTGGTAATGATACGGGTGCGCATTGCGTGCACGACGGCATACATTTCATCGTCGTTGGTGTAGGTATCTTCGCCAACGCCGTACATTTTTAAGGCTTTAGGGGTACTGCCACCACTCTGGTCGAGTGCAGCAATAAAACCAGTTTGAGTGCGGATCTTGTTCAGTTGATCTTCGAATATAGACATAGTGCCTGCCGGCTCCTTCTTTTTTATTGATCTGGCCATAATTGCGGCCGACACGGATGCTGATGCCAATACTTTTTAAAGTCACCGAAACCCAATAAGAGCGAGCGAGTATAGCAGCAGACATTGATGCCTGTCTGTGCCGGAGAACCACAAATTCACAGATGCACAATGCTGCGGCAGACTGTGAAACACTCACGCTTTTAGGGGTTTTGCCGTTATAATGATTGAAATTATCGAAACCTAAAGGAAAGTGGCGGATGGATATTGTCGTTTCAGTTTTTGCAGTTCTGGTAGCCCTTGGCTGTTTTATTGCCATTATTCTGGCAACCCGTAAGGAAAAGCAGAAAAACAAGAAAGGCGATGAATAGAGATGATGCTGTGGGTTAGCGTTAGTAGTTCCCGCCTGCGTATTTAGAACCTTGTCCCCCTTCCTTCAGGACTGGCTGTTAACCAGCGGAGTTGGTGCAGGCCTTGGTCTTCTGCTATTTGCGTGCGTTCGTTTACGAATGCATGTCGGGCCGGTTATTCGTGAGCGCTGGGGCAACTCGATGCGCCAGATGTATTGGCTGCTCACTATTGTTGTTATGGTGTTACTCGCTAATGGCGGATTACGACTGTTACGACATTACGCGCCCGTTGGTGATACACCGGCTTTGGCGTTGGAAATTTGGTTTATTGTGGTGGCAGTCGGTATTTCATTTGGTCTGATATTTAAACGCATGACCCGCAATCTCTAGACGGTGAGTCCAGTTAATAGCTGCCTATAAAACGTTTTTTTGCGCAACAAATCGGAAGGGATAACAAGTTATGACTTTTGCTTATTGGTCTGTGCTGCTGGCTGCGTTGTTGCCGTTAATTTGGGCGGGTGTCGCTAAAACTGGCGAGGATGGTTACGACAACCACAAGCCTCGCGTTTTTCTGGAAAAGCTGAGGGGTCGATCACAGCGAGCTAACTGGGCGCAGACAAATGCTTACGAAGCTTTCCCGCCCTACGCGGCTGCCGTGATTATTGCCTCTGCGGTAAGTGCAACGCCCTTGATTTTAGATACCATTGCCGGCGTGTTTCTGGTTTGTCGTGTATTGCACGGTATTTTTTATATTCAGGATAAAGCTATGGCTCGGTCGCTGGTTTGGACTGCAGGGTTTTTCTGCGTTATAGCCTTGTTTCTCGCTGCAGCGTGGACTGGTGCAGTTGCTGCCTGAATGTAAGGCGCTATTGTAATGACATTTGAGTTGCAGGCATCCATCCTGCATTTTTAGTCTCGCACCTTAAGCAAACAGGAATCCCCTTAGCGGCATGTCTGAAGAACATCAACAAACCTTAATACAAAAGAGAGTCAGCGGCTTTTCTTTGTTGGCTAAAATCTTGCTTATGGTTGTTTATCGAACATTGTTGTTGGCAGTGCTGTTTTTCTTGGGGCATCTCGCCTATAACGTTCATTGGTCGCTAGGCATTGTGGCGGGTCTCTTATCATTCGCATTTTTGATACGGTTCTGGAGTCCGTCGAAGGTGCTGGATGGCACCGAGATCTCGCGAGCGAAAAGCTGATCATTTGCTTTTTAAAGGGCCGCTTCGTGGCCTTTTTTATGCGTTGATACTTTAAATTAAGGAAGCAGTCATGATGGCAAAAATCGCAGCTAGCATTTTCATTTTTACCGCGGTGCTGGCGGGCTGCGCTAAGACACCCAAGCCTTTCCCTGCCGGCTCTATCTCTCCCGTAGAAACGGCGGGCCATCTCGGCGAAACTGCAACCGTATGCGGCACCGTGGCTTCGGGCATGCAGTTCCCCAAACTCGAAGGTGAGCCGACGTTCATGAATATCGGCAAGGCTTTTCCAAACCAAGACTTTACAGTGCTCATCTGGGGTAAGAATGCAGGACTATTCGACCAACCATTGACGCGTCTTAAGGGTAAAGATATTTGCGTCACCGGGCTTATCGTGGATGGTGATAGCACTCCGCTCATTGAGTTGGTGGATGTAGAGCAATTGGTGGAACTTAACTAAAACTAAGTCGCCCATACATGCTGCATTCCTTGCAAGTACTGTTTAAAAAAAACACATTTCCTTTGCGTTAGCGCAAGTACGCGCCACACCGGGGGTCGCCATCAGGCACTTCCGGGTCTGTCGCGTTGCCGCGGGGGTAACGTGTACGGTCACAAAGCGCCGCCAGCAGGTTGAGCAATGTTGTTGTTTGTTCTGCGACGCTGAGATCAGGCGCAAGCTGCGGACCCATATCCGAACCAGGCTCACCGACAAGGGTAATCATCGCGATCGCATAACCGTAGTAGCGCGCATGCATGCCTAATGTTTGTTCGCCGTTATCGAAAATAATTTTGGTCGCATCATCACCATGACATTCAGCGCATTGGGCCTCGTAAAACTTGTGGCCACTGGCCGGGTCACCGCCTCGTGCAAGTACAAAACCTTTGGGCGAATCAACCGATAGCGCATAAAGGTCATCAGGCTGTGGCAATGCGCCGTCACGCACCGCCAGCATATAGTCAACCAGCGCCTCAATCTGCGAGGGGTTCAGTACATCGCTATAAGCAGGCAGGCCCCCTTCTCCGGCAGTTATACGCTGAATCCATTCAGCGCGGGTCATATCAGCATACTGAGGGCTTAGCGGACCAGTTGGCAGGATAAATTCTGTCTCTTATACACATCTCCGAGCCCACGAGACAAGAGGCAATCTCG
>CAJXQV010000210.1 GCA_913058165.1 uncultured Chromatiales bacterium
ACAGAGTAGATCGTCGGCAGCGTCAGATGTGTATAAGAGACAGGTATCTTGCAGGTCTTGATGACGTTTTTTGCTTTAGTGTTAAATAAACCTATGGTTTTGATGTGTTCCTTTAGCCCGTCGATACCTAGGTCGTAAATCGCCTGCGGCGTATTCGCCACTTTGTATAAGCCGCGGGTGGCTTTATTCACGCCCACATCCGTTGCTTGAGCAGAAAGGATGACCGAGATCAGCAGTTCAAAGGAGCTGCTGTAACGAAGTTCAGTTTGCGGGTCGGGGTTTTGGCGGGCCAATCGACCAAACAGTTGTTCACGAATGGCTTTATTCATTGTGTAGCGTCATTGCTTTGGAGTTGCATGGTTGATAGTGAGACAGCCCGCGCATCAAAGTAGTTCTTGGCAGCAACCAGCAAACCTAGGCCGATGAATGCCCCGGGTGGCAGAACAGCTAACAGCAGGCCGGATGATTCCGGAAAAAGCTGTATCTCGAAGTTGGTTGCCATCGGACCAAATAGGCTGTCTGCACCGTAGAACAGGCTGCCGCGACCAATGATTTCCCGCAATGCGCCGAGCGTAACCAATAGCAAGATAAAACCCGCTCCCATCGCAATGCCATCGAGCACTGCCGCACCGGGTGAATGCCGCGATGCAAAGGCTTCGGCCCGTGCGAGGATTGCACAGTTGGTGACAATTAATGGTATGAAAATGCCGAGGCTCAGGTATAGGTCGAATAAAAATGCTTTAAATAACAATTCGATTACTGTGACCAGCGAGGCAATAATCAATACAAATACCGGCAGTCGCACTTCGTTAGGAATAAGGTTTCGGCACAGCGAGACCAACAGGTTGCTGAGCACCAGTACCGCGAGCGTTGCCAGCCCGAGGCCGAGCCCATTAATAGCGGTATTGGTGACGGCCAGCAGCGGGCATAAGCCGAGAAACTGCACCAGCCCTGGATTATTGCTCCAGATACCGTCTAATAGGGTGCGTAAACTTCCGGATTCGGCCATGTTATTCGTGCTCAGGTTAATCTCTAAAATGCGTCGGTCTTCAGGCTATCTAAGCGTCGTGTTGTAACGGATAGAGTCAGGATACTTAAACCCACTGCAAAAGTCGCAGCTTATGCGGTGGCCGAGGCGCTTCGATTGGCTCATACCGTTGCTTATGGCTGGTGTTTTGCCCGCCGACTGACTAAGATTGCCCCTCAATTCTGGGCTCTGCGCAGGCATTTGCAGCCCGGGTCCATTCGATTGTGCATATCAATGGTCGGCATCGCCGATCCATACTCATAGGTGAGACCGTAATGTTGTTTAGCTTTACCCGAATCTTTGCTGCACTGGCAGCAGCTGTGCTTTTGTTACCTTCGCTGGCTTCTGGAGCTGATGCTGAACGCGGGGAGATTCTGTTTGATACCTGTGTGGGTTGTCACGGTACCGAAAGCTATGACAACGTTTACCCTACTTATAAGGTGCCCCGTTTGCAGGGTCAGTGGCCTGAGTACATCGTGGTTGCGCTGCAGGGCTATAACGACGGCTCACGCAATCACCCGACCATGACCGCTCAGGCGTCGTCGTTCAATACGGAAGACATGCAGGATATCGCGGCTTACCTTGCGACTGTCGGTGAAATGGCAACCGGCGATGTTGTTGGTACGGCACCCGAGTCAGCAGCAACCTGTGTGGCTTGTCATGGGGCCAACGGTCAGAGCATGGTATCTGCTTTCCCGCATTTGGCGGGCCAGCATGAGAGTTACATGGTTCAGACCTTGAAAGATTATAAGTCCGGCGCTCGCACTAATCCGGTTATGGCGCCTAATGCACTGAATCTGAGTGATGCTGATATGGAAGATATTTCAGCGTTCTATGCTCAGCAAGAGGGTTTACAGACCTTTTCGGACTAACGTTTTCTGATTAAAAGTATTTAAAAAAGGCCGGATTTTATCCGGCCTTTTTTTGTGCCTGGATTGATGGCATTGCGGAATTCCGTATTCGCTTTCGCTGTTTAGGCTTGTGACGATTGTCCGATCTTCGCCATGCCCTCCCGCTATTCGGACAATACACGCAAATGCTGCTTGCTGGAATTGCCGATTGCAGTACTCTGAAGCTATTGTCAGGGGTCTTGGCAGAACGGCAGGAGTGGAGCTGTGGCAGATTCGGAATTCGGTAAAGGTGCGCTTCCGGCAGCCAACCGGGAAGGCTCACCGTATTTGATTGATCTTAAAGTTGCACAGCGGGGGCATGGGGCAAATGAAAACGGGTACCCGAACATTTCTGTTGCTAACCACCGCAGCCGAAACATCTGAGTGACTAGCAATGACTGATTCCCGCCGTGAATTTCTGAAGTGGCTGGCGGCCTCGCCACTGTTAGTTTCGAGTGCATCATTGGCAAGGCCTGAATATGCGCAGCCTGCAAATATTAAGCAGGCACTGAACATCGCACATTTACAGCAACTGGCCGAGGCAACGCTTGATCTTGATGACTACCATTTTATTGTCGGTGGTTCGGATGACATGGCCACCACGGCTGAGAATATTTCTGCTTTGAAGCGGGTCAAAATCCGGCCCAGACGGTTGGTTGATGTATCGCAAATTGATACCAGTGTGGTGTTGTTTGGTAAGCGCTATGCCTCACCGATTATTCTGGCACCAGTCGGCAACCAATTGCGGGTGAACAGCGGTGGCGAACTTGCAACGGCTCGGGCGGCTGTCGACAAGCGGCATTTAATGATCAGCTCGATGATGAGCAACTACAGTATTGGCGAGATAGCAGAGCAGGGTGCGCCCGGTTGGTTTCAGTTATACCCATCGCCAAACCGCGAGTTTATGGCGTATCTCATGGCTAGTGCGGAGTTGGCCGGTTGCGACACTGTGGTATTGACGGTCGATGGGCCGACTCGCGGCAATCACGAAGCCGAGCGCTGGTTTCGCCAGAATCGTGACAGGTCGCTGCCAGTAGCACGCACCCGCTTGGGTAATTTCGAAGCGTACAGCGGCCGCGCCGGTATTGGTGACCCGTCGATGACCTGGGATGATCTTAGTTGGCTGCGGGCTAATACTTCGATGAATCTGGTGCTTAAGGGCATCGTCACCGCAGAGGATGCCCGTTTGTGCAGAAAGGCGGGTGTTGATGGCGTAATTGTTTCAAACCACGGCGGCCGACAGGAAGGCAACGGTCGCGGCACGATGGATGTCTTGCCTGAGGTGGCCGATGTGCTATCCGGGAAAATGCCCGTACTGATGGATGGCTGTCTCTTATACACATCTCCGAGCCCACGAGACAAGAGGCAATCTCG
>CAJXQV010000211.1 GCA_913058165.1 uncultured Chromatiales bacterium
CGAGATTGCCTCTTGTCTCGTGGGCTCGGAGATGTGTATAAGAGACAGCGATTATTGGGTTTGCGCAGTGGTCGCATAACGACATACGGAAGATCGTTCTAACCTTGGTTGCTCTATTGGCTGTATTTGTGACGTTGAACTGGCGTGAGCTCCTGAGTTCGGGGCGTGCCTCCCAGATGAGCTCGAAAGCTTCATCCGCCGGCCACCGGCCACCGGCGAAAGGCTGAGAGGGTCCAGCGTGCCTCGGGTCAGTGTCATTATTCCCAGCTACAACCGCGCAAGCTTATTGCCGCGTGCCGTTAACAGCGTGTTAGCGCAAACCCTTGCCGATTTCGAGTTGATCATTGTTGATGATGCGTCAACCGATAACACTGAAACAATTGTTGCCGGGTTTTCAGATCCGAGAATCCGCTATCTCAAGCACAGCACCAATCAGTATGCCGCCGGGGCCCGTAACACCGGCATGGAAGAAGCGTCTGGCGAATTCATTGCCTTTCTTGATAGTGATGACAAATGGCTGCCACACAAGTTGGCTGACCAGGTCGCACAGCTCGATGCGGCAGGACCTGACTGGGTTGCGGGTTACACCGGCGCATTAGTAAATATGAAGGGTGGGGTTAACGAGCGCAGCGAAACCCGTCCCGAATATGAGGGTGATGTATTGCCGGATTATCTGCTGGGCCGCTTTACCATATGGACGCCAACCTTTATTTTCCGTCGCGATTTGCTCGATGCTGTCGGCCTTTTTGATCCCACTCTTATTCGGGGCGAGGACGTAGACTTTTATTTCCGCGTATTGCAGCAGGGTAAGCTGGCTTGCCTCACCGAACCTGCGGTTGAGTTGTTTATCGAGGTCGACAAGGGTATTGCGGATGTCAGCGCAGACTGCGACAGACGGTTGCTCCAGAAGCACAAATCATTGATTGATGCTCAGGGGCGTTTCACCGCCAGCTATATCCGCGCCTATTACGGGTTTCGCCAGGGCGAGCGCTACCTCATAGAAAATCGGGTAGCGGACGGCATTGGCGCACTGTTGAAGGCTCTAGCGACTAATCCATTTTTACCCACCAAGCGTTATGCATCGATGCTGTTTAAGCTGGTGCGGGCGTGCTCATCAAAGTTGGTTGGCGAAGAAAAGCCTTCGCGCTAGCTGCTAGCAGCGATGCATTAAATCTATATATCGCATTAGCTATGATCTATAGTAGCTTGTTTATAATCAAATTATTGTTTAGGTTGTGTGTTGTACGCACGACGTTGTTCACCGACAGCTGGGTGTCGGTGGAGTAGCGTAACCGGTCTGATTTATTGATGACGGGGGGCGTTCAGGAGCTGCTGCGGCGCAAGAAGAACAGCCGTTCGCCCTAGCAGTTCGCATAACTCCCGGCCTGTCACAACAGCGCGTTTCGCACTGCATCGATCACGCCCGATACCACCACCCACATTTTCCTTCACTCCAAGCAGTAATTCGACTGTATGCACCGTGCATAAGGGTTTATTATGTGCACTTGTTGTTGAATGCGATTGCGCAATTGCCGGGTTCCCGGGTTGTTGCGACTGACGAGTCCTATGGGTGCGGCTCGTTGTTTGTGCGTGAACCGTGGTGCGGTTCTGCCCGGACCAATCGCTATAGTGATGGATGTGGATGAATGGCGGGTCATAGTAAGTGGGCTAATATTCAGCACCGTAAGGGTGCTCAGGATAAAAAGCGCAGCAAATTGTTTACCAAACTGATTCGTGAAATCACGGTAGCTACCCGTTCGGGCGGCCCTGATCTTGGGTCTAATCCCCGGTTGCGATTGGCTATCGATAAGGGGAAAGCTCAGAGTCTGCCGAAAGACCGTATTGAAAAAGCGTTGAAGAAGGGCTCAGGCGATGTCGATGGCGATGATTACTTCGAAGTGACTTATGAGGGCTATGGCCCCGGCGGTGTTGCGGTGATGGTTAGATGTCTCACTGACAATCGCAATCGCACGGTTTCTGAAGTGCGACATGGTTTTGCCAAGCACGGTGGGAATCTCGGGGCCGACGGCTCGGTGGGTTACATGTTTAAGATGGTTGGTCTAATAAGCTTTCCAGTGGGTATTGATGAAGACACCATTATGGAGGTCGCCTTGGAGGCCGGTGCTGAAGATATCGTCACTAATGACGATGGCTCAGTTGACGTTCTCACAGACCCTGCGGAGCTCATCGGTGTTAATGAAGCGCTTGTCGCCTCAGGCATTGTTGCCGAACTGTCAGAAATCACAATGCGTGCTGATTTATCCACCACGCTCGATGTTGATGATGCCTCCAAGATGATAAAACTGCTCGATACCCTTGAAGACCTTGATGACGTGCAAAATATTTATTCCAACGCGGATATCTCTGATGACGTGCTAGCGCAGTTGGATGAGTAGCTATGCATGGCGCGAAATTTTGTTGTTTAACAGCCACACCTAACAAAGGATTGATTTGAGCGCAGCAGTGCGAATTTTGGGAATAGATCCGGGCTTTCGCTTAACCGGGTACGGTCTTATTGACACCAATGGCCAGCAATCGGTGTACGTAGCACATGGCAGTATTAAAAATACCTCGGCTGATCCCGCCGAGCGCCTGCGGAATATATTTCGCGAGATACGTGCAGTCATTGCCAAGTATCAGCCTGATGAGCTTTCCGTAGAAAAAGTGTTCGTCGCGCGGAATGCCGACAGTGCGCTGAAACTTGGGCAGGCGCGCTCTGCTGCAATTTGTGCGTCGTTTGATGCCGACCTCCCTGTGCATGAGTACGCGCCACGTTTAATGAAGCAGTCGATCACCGGTCGCGGCAGTGCCGACAAAGAGCAGGTGCAGCATATGGTTCGCGTGTTGCTGTCCTATGATGGCAAGCTCACCCTCGATGAATCGGATGCACTCGGACTGGCTCTTTGCCACGCACACACGCGAGCAATCAGCCTGTTGATGCAGGGCGCTAATGACGGAGTGACCGCACGATGATTGGTTTTATACGCGGTGTATTAATCGAAAAAACGCCGCCTACAGTGCTTATCGATGTCCATGGTGTTGGCTATGAAATTGATGCGCCAATGTCCACATTTTTTAATTTGCCGAACACCGGAGTTGAGCTTTCCTTGCTTACGCATCTGGTGGTTCGCGAAGACCAACACACGCTTTACGGCTTCTTAACCGCATCCGAACGGTCACTGTTTCGCGCGCTAATAAAGGTTAATGGCTGTCTCTTATACACATCTGACGCTGCCGACGATCTACTCTGTGTA
>CAJXQV010000212.1 GCA_913058165.1 uncultured Chromatiales bacterium
GATGTGATTCGCAGTCTTCTTAACGAAACGTTTGCGAAGAAGGTTAGCTTGCTCGATGGCAACCAGTTGGCTATCGATCTTGGTTATAACTACGCGAAAGAGCACTTCTCGTGCCCGCTGCCGTATACCGCGAAAGTTATCGACCGTCCTGGTAAGAGCACCGACATTATGATTGACGGCAATACTGCTGCCGGTCTTGGTGCTGTATATGCCGGTGCAACAGTATGTGCCTGGTATCCGATCACCCCGTCTACTTCATTGATCGAAGGTTTTAAGAAGTATTGCGAAGTTACCCGTAAAGATCCGGATACGGGCAAGAACAACTACTGCATCGTGCAGGCCGAAGACGAATTGGCCGCGATGGGTATGGTGTTGGGCGCAGGCTGGAATGGCGCGCGCGCATTTACATCGACCAGTGGTCCTGGGGTTTCGCTGATGAGCGAATTTTTGGGCTACGGTTATTTCGCCGAGATTCCTGCGGTGCTGTTTAACGTGCAGCGTTGCGGACCATCAACCGGTATGCCAACCCGCACCCAACAGTCCGATATTCTGTCTTCAGCCTACGCCTCACATGGTGATACCCGCCATGTGTGTTTGTTTCCGTCTGATCCTGAAGAGTCTTTCTATATGTCAGCCAATGCTTTCGATCTGGCCGAACATTTGCAGACACCGATTTTAGTATTGAGTGACCTTGATATAGGCATGAACGACTGGCTATCTCCCGAATTGACATGGGATGAGAACTACCAGCCTGATCGTGGCCAGGTTCTAACCAAAGAACAGCTGGAAGACATGACGGTTTTCCATCGCTATGTTGATAGGTCTGGTGATGGTGTTGCACCACGCACATTGCCCGGCACGCACCCCCGCGGCGCTTACTTCACTCGTGGCTCCGGTCACAATATGTACGGGGCCTATACCGAAGATGCTAACGAGTATCAGGAAGTGGTCGATCGTTTGATGGTGAAGTGGAATACGGCGAAGGGTCTGGTGCCTCAGCCGATTACGATTGGTAGTGGCAATGCAATTGGCTTTGTTTCAATAGGCAGTTGTGATCACGCTGTTCGTGAGGCGCGCGATGAACTGGCCGAAGCCGGCATCAGTTCTGATTACATGCGTGTTCGTGCATTCCCGTTTAGTCAGGACGTTCAGGATTTTCTTGATGCGCATGACAAAATTTATGTTGTTGAGCAGAACCGTGATTCCCAGTTGAAGAGCCTGATGCGTCTTGAACTAAAGCTCGATGACAGCAAGACTCAATCGATTTTGCATTACAACGGACTACCTATGACGCCAGGCTTTGTTATTGATGCGGTCAATGCGGACCTTTCGCGAGGTGAAGCAGCATGAGCTTTATGAAGAAACCGAAGGTTCGTCATCCCGGCCTTCCGCGCAACGACCTTGGTCTCACTGTTCGCGATTACGAAGGCGGCATGTCTACTTTGTGCGCGGGTTGTGGTCATGATGCAATCACCGGTGCAATTATTCAGGCTGCTCATGAGCTGAGTATTCCCCCGCACGGCTTTGCAAAGTTGAGCGGTATTGGCTGCTCGTCTAAAACCCCTGCGTATTTTCTAGGTGCGTCACATGGCTTTAACTCTTGCCATGGACGTATGCCCTCTGTAGCTACGGGTGCAAATGCGGCAAATCGAGATTTGCATTACATAGGCGTTTCCGGTGACGGCGACTCTTTGTCGATTGGCTTCGGTCAGTTTGCCCATGCCATGCGGCGTAACGTAAACATGTTGTATCTCGTCGAGAACAACGGTGTTTATGGTCTGACGAAGGGCCAGTTCTCCGCTTCTGCCGACATTGGTAGCACGGCAAAGAAAGGCGAAGAGAACCTGCAGCCACCTATTGATCCCTGTCAGGCAGCCCTCACTTTGGGCGCCAGCTTTGTTGCCCGCAGTTTCTCCGGTGATAAAGAACAGTTGGTGCCGTTGCTGAAAGCGGGTTTTCAGCACAACGGTTTTGGCATGATCGATATTATTTCTCCGTGTGTGACCTTTAACGATCATGAGGGTTCGACCAAGAGCTACGCGTATTCACGTCAGCATTTCCATAAGGCGATTAGTGCCGACTTTGTGCCGCCTTCAGAAAATATTAAAGCTCAGTATTCCGAGGGTGAATCGATGCCGATCGAGCTGCATGATGGCAGTAAGATTGTTTTGCGTAAGGTTGATGGTGCTTATGACCCTACCGATAAGGCTGCTGCGGCAATTTACCTTCGCGAGCGCCAATCAGCGGGCGAGATCACCACTGGTTTGTTGTACATCAACGAGGCCCAGCGTGAGATGCATGATCTGGCAGGGTCTTCTGACATCCCTCTGAATCAGATCCCTTATGAGCGTTTGAACCCCGGCAGCGACATGCTGAAGAAGATTCAGTCGCGGATGCGTTAACTTCTTGCTTCCGGTTCAGCTTCGGCTGCGTTATAAAGGTGACTTAGGTCGCCTTTTTTCGTTCTGGCGTGTCGTCTTTTTTGGCTTCGGCCCTGCGGGTTTAAATATGCGTATGAAGAACTTGAAGTTGATTCCGTTGTCGGTGCTGCTGATTTTTTTGAGCGCGTGCAGTGAGGCCTCACAGCCTACTGCGGCTGATCAGGTCGAGCTCGCGGCTACGGCCGAAACTCATGGAAACGATATTCCTATTGCAACCCCGATAGCCAATGCTGCTCCGGCCAATCAAGTCATTACCCGGCGAATTGCCTACGGTGAGATCGACGCCCGAAACCTCTACGGTTATCTTTCTGTTCCGGAAGGTGCCACGGGATCGATGCCCGCGCTGATTGTTATTCACGAATGGTGGGGTTTGAATGAAAATATTATTGCTACCAGTGAGCGTCTGGCAGCAGAGGGCTATGTAACTCTGGCTGTTGACCTTTACGGCGATAAGGTTGCCGAAGCTCCGAAGGAAGCGATGAAGCTTATGCGGGGGGTGATGTCTGAGCCTGATCTCGCTGTGGATAATCTGAAGCAGGCGTACGAATATCTTGTTATAGATGCAGCGGTATCGAAGGTTGGCGTGATTGGTTGGTGTTTCGGTGGACGTTGGTCGCTACAAACCGCGCTGGCTTTGCCTAACGATGTTGACGCAATGGTGATGTATTACGGTTCTGTAGAACCTGATAAGGCCAGATTGGCTACATTAAGTATGCCGATACTGGGCTTATTTGCTGGTGATGACCCCATTGTGCGGCCCAATACCTGTCTCTTATACACATCTCCGAGCCCACGAGACAAGAGGCAA
>CAJXQV010000213.1 GCA_913058165.1 uncultured Chromatiales bacterium
CGGCAGCGTCAGATGTGTATAAGAGACAGATGGAAGGTCTTGTCTGGCTCGTCGCTGCAATAATCTTGCTGGTCTTTTATTATATTCCAAACAAAAAGGGACTACTGGGTGTTATCGCCGCCCTGACTGTCGCTGCACTGGTTCTTTGGCAAAGTGGCCATACTGCTGTTGAGATACCCTCCCTGGGAACGATAGGGGTGAAAGCCGGTAAAGTTTACGTGCCTTACTTGGGGAGTTATCAGCTCCATCTGTTCAATGTGATTCCCTTTTATTTCGACAGTTTTGTAAGGCAGGGTAGCTGGAATATCCTCTGGACGATCACCTTGCTAAGTCTAGTCGCGCTCCCTTTTTTGCAAGACCGCCGCTTGCGCAAAGCCCTGCTGGGGTTTTTTGTACTGCTTGTCAGCACACAATTATTCATTTTTGGCCTGACCGAAAAGGGAGAGTTTGCAGCCACTGGCACCGCCATGAATCGTGTGCTCTTACCCTTTTTGCCGGTGGTTATCTTTGCACTGGGGTTAATTATTTATCGTACACTCAGTTCAGGGCGAACGCCGGTTGGCGACAACGGCGCGCGAGGGCTATACAGCACCAAAACAAACGTTATCCTGTTGGTTGTACCCATCCTGGCAGCAGCTCTTATCGTTGCCATTGTTGCTGTTCAATTGGCATACAAGCACTTCACTGCCACCGGTGCACAGAACTCGTCTGTGCAGCAGCTGCGTTCTTTTCCACCTACTAGCCTGCGGCCCATGCTTGGTGGGGGCCAGTTGGTTGCGCAATCACTGGTGGTCAACGAGTTCATCAATGGTATGGCGATTGCATCCAGCGGTAAAACTCACATCGACAGCGCGCTCTACCCAACGCTGACTTACGATGTCACGGCTAATCACGCTGGCGCCGCCATGTTTTTCTGGCGCAAGGCCAGTGAGCCAGACGATATTTACATGATTCGGCTGGATCCGCTCGGCCGGAGTTCCCTCTACCTGAACGCTCACCCACAATGGCAAGGAGTCGTCACGGAAGTAGGCTTCAGTCTGTCCGGCTATGGGGGTGACAGCTACACAATTAAACAGCTGGAGCTGCGCTCTGCAGCTAGCGCCAGATTCGCACAAATCGTTACTCACGACTGGATTACACGGGAAGAAATCACGCAGAAATTCATCAACTGGACAGAGGGTGGGCGCTCGACACAATTGTTACGCCTAACAACCCTACTGTCGGGAACCCTACTGCTGACGTTTATCGCTTACATGATCTTGGTGCGGTTCTCGCAGATAAATAAAACTCAGGCCTTAAGCGGGTTGTTAGCGGCAACGGCCTTAAGCTGGATCACGGTGGACCTGCTATGGATGCAAAACCGCATCGCCCAAAGCATAGACACAGTGAAAGCTGTCAGCGGGGCAGAAACTGCAGGTGAATGGCGGCAATTTGAGACGGATTACCCCCTGACCCTTCAGGCCCAAAAAGTGCGGCAACACTTGGATGCAGACAGCGACCGTATGATTATTGTGCCGCAAACTAGCAGGAAGTGGTTTCAGGCCGCCAAGATAAACTATCATCTCTTACCGCTACCCAGTATCGCGATAGAGTCCGGTGTGTTCGCGATTCCCCTCTCGTGGCGCGGTAATATTCTGGTGATCAAGGATAACCGTGCCGCACCTGGGGATCTCGCCAAGCAACTTAGGCAGCACCTGGAAATAGCACCTAATACACTGATAGATAACGATTTTATATTGCTGCTTAATTTCCCGGAAAGCGCAGAACCATGAAAATACTGCATGTAGGCAAATACTTCCCCCCCTATGCCGGTGGTATGGAGACTTACCTGCGCGATCTGATGGCCGCTCAGGCGCGGCAGGGCCTAGACACGGCTGCCCTGGTGCATCAATCCGACATTGGTTTCAACAGTCAGCATGAACGATACCAAGCTGGCGAGCAGCAACTCTCCGTTACGCGCGCCGCTGTATGGGCCCGTTTTCTCTTCACGCCTATCAGTCTTACATTTCCATGGTTGCTTAATCGGTTAATTAAGCAGCAAAAGCCAGACATACTGCACCTGCACATGCCGAATGTTTCGGTGTTCTGGGCGTTACTGTTGCCCAGTGCCAGAAAAACCCCCTGGGTAGTGCATTGGCAGGCCGATGTGCTGGCATCTGAGCACAGCGTTGGATTGCGTTTATTTTACCGCTTATATAGACCGTTCGAGGGCGGCATTCTCAGGCATGCCAAAGCCATTGTTGCCACGTCGCCGCCCTATCTGGCGTCCAGCAAACCTCTCGCAGCCCATTGTGAGAAATGCCACACAATTCCTCTGGGGCTTGATCCCTCTAAACTGATGGTAGCGGCCAATGTAAAAACGCCCGAACATGAACAAGGCTCACCTCAGCCCCGACTCAGGGTGCTGGCGATTGGCCGACTGACCTACTATAAAGGGTTCGAATTCTTGATTCGCGCGGCTGCGGACGTTGATAATATTGATGTGTATCTTGTGGGCAGGGGTGATGAGGAATCTCGGCTTAAAGCGCTATGCACCGAGCTGGGCCTGGCTGGCCGGGTCCACTTCTTGGGCCAGTTGTCCGATCAGCAGCTGGCAGAACAGTTTGCGACCTGTGACTGCCTGTGCCTGCCCTCCATAGAACGCACTGAAGCCTTTGGTATGGTGTTGTTGGAGGCCATGTACTGCCGAAAAGTAACCTTGGTAAGCGATGTTTCCGGTTCTGGTATGGGCTGGGTGGTTGACGAGGGTAGAACCGGGCTAAAACTCCCCCCAGAAAACACAAGGGCTTTGTCCGATGCGTTGCAGAATCTGGAACAAAATCGTGATAAAATGAAAAAATTAGGAGAGGGTGGTCGACAACGGTTCGACCAGCTATTCCACATTGATCAATCCGCAGCAGACATCGCTGACCTTTATCGGCAGGTGCGTGGAGTATGCTCAGCTCAATTTTAGTGGAATATGAATGACATTGGCCCAACAAGTAAGTTTCAACGGCGAAACCACCATTATTCTGATTCCCGCTTTTAACGAAAGTATGGTGGTGGGCGCTGTCATCAAGGAAATTAAGGCGCATTGTAACCTCCCTATCGTTGTGATCGATGACGCTAGTACTGACAATACCGTGGATGTCGCGCAAAATGCTGGCGCCACTGTTATCCCGTTGCCTGCGCAGCTGGGCGCCTGGGGGGCCATGCAAACCGGTCTGCGCTATGCCCAGCGCCACGGCTACACAGTCGCAATTAC
>CAJXQV010000214.1 GCA_913058165.1 uncultured Chromatiales bacterium
CTACACAGAGTAGATCGTCGGCAGCGTCAGATGTGTATAAGAGACAGATATACCACCTGCCATGTGCAGCGTCAGATCACAACGATCACTGGACTCTGCGTCGCCATAGACACGTCTATCGCATTTAAACTGCAGTAGAACCTGAACTAGCGCTGCCGCTCGATGGCAGCGCCGGTCGGCGGGATTTTACGATATCGACGATAATACCTGACAAATGAGACATTCCAGACAACTCTTCAATATTGTCGCGACCATCGCCTGCAAGTAAATTTGAGTTTACGCCCGGATGTTGCTGCGCATGCCGTAAGCCATCAGCATCTTCGTGCCCCCAGCATTGCGGAATTGCTACGGTACCAGGCATCATCTCATCAGTGATTTTTGCAGGAATAGTTATTTTCCCAAACTTCGAGGTAACATCGACTAGCTCCAAGGTATTTATACCGATGCGGTCGGCGTCTTGAGGGCTGAGATAGGCGTAGTTGGTGCCGTCCTTCACCAGTCGAGGGGAGTTTGCAGACGAGCTGTTCATGCGTTTCACCTCACGCTTGCCAATCAGTTTCATTCTACCCAAGCTGTTTAACTCTTCCTGATAGAGATCCTCGATAGCGCTGTTAAATCGATCCACATAGGGTTGAGGTGCAAGGTCAACCAGACCGTCCTCGGTCAGCACCCTGTCAGTACCGAGAAAATTATCACCCTCATTATCAGGCAGGCGAATGCCATGGGGGTGGTTTTTCAGCATACGCTTAAGGCTTGGTTGGCCGGCTTTTTTCAGCATCCCATTGATTATCAGCTCTGGCACCTTGATAAACTCAAAGCGCGTATAGGCAAATTTTGCCGCCAGTTTGAGAAATCCGCTCATAAATTTATTATTGAAAAGCGTGACACCCAGCTTGTCTGCTAGGCGCACATAGATCCACCATTCGTGGCGCACTTCGGGAGGCGGCTCCAGCGCGGGCCCTGAGGCATACAAATACGGAGTTGCCGTGCAGCCGACAAAAGACTGCAAAGCATAAGGCATGCCGCTTCGCTCCATCCATGTGGTTGCGGGCAATATGTAGTGCGCGAGATTACCTGTTTCGTTACGAAATAGGTCTACGCTCACCAGCAGATCCAATTCGCCCATCGCCCGCTGCAGGCGTCCATCCGGATTGCCACACGCTAACAAAGGATTCGAGGCCTCAACGATCATACCTCGCACGTGCCCATTGAGAATATCATCGGCGACCATACCCGCAGCCTGCTGCCCACTCACAGTAGGAAGATCATCTTCACGGTGAAACCCCAGCTTCATTTGTGGGTCGTCTTTTGCTTGGCTTGCGAAATCAATAATACCCTCACCGATCAAATTGCCGCCTTTGCGGTCGAAGTTGCCGGAGATGGCACTGATCGATTCCAGCAGCCAATAGCACAGTGTGCCGCTGCGACCCTGATTAACACCGGTCGCCATATTCAGTGCCGCGGCGCCCGCGCTCACATAACTGTCTACCAGATCGATGAGAGCAGATGCAGAGATGCCGGTAACCTTTGCTTGTCGCTCCGGTGTCCATGGCGATACGGTTTGTTTCAGCGCATCGAAGTTCTTCATAGTTCTTTCAATGCGCTCATGTGCCACTGCATCGCGCTGAATGATCTCATTGCAGAAGGCGGCTAAGAAATACACATCGGTATCGGGGCGAATAAATAGGTGCTCGGCGTTACCCGCACTTTCGATTCGTCGGGGGTTAATAAATACAACCCGACCGCCGCGCTGAATAATACCTCCAAAACGTTCACGCGAGCGGGGCAAGTGATAAAGGGTATTGCCAGAGATAAGCGGGTTGGCTCCGAGAATCATCATAAATTGGGTATGGTCGACATCCGGATAAGCCAGCCGCATCGGTGAGCCATACATATCGCCGTTGACACGAAATTTATTCATGGTGTCGCAGGTGCCCGTACCATACATGCGATTTGAGCCCAGCCCTTTGTACAGCTCACCCCTAAATATGGGTGCTAGTAAATTTGCACCACCGGGCGCTCCCACAAAGTGGCTTACAGATTGCGCTCCATGCTCTCGCTTAAGCCGTGCCATTTTATCGGCAATTTCTGTTAAGGCCTGGTCCCAGCCAATGGACTGCCATTCATTGCCTACGCGCTTCTGTGGTTCTGTTATGCGATCTGGACTGTGTTGCACCGAATCAAATTTGGTGCCCTTAACACACGCATAACCTTGGGTGACAACATGGTCGTTGTCTGGCCGAATGTCGACAATCTTGTTGTTTTCTATGTCTACTTCAAGGCCACAGAAAGATTCGCAGAGGGAGCAAAACGTGCGTTTTGTGGTGACCATTTTTTGCATCCTTGATATAGGGCCGACGACGCTAGGGTCATTTGACAGCGACATTTCGATACATTAACGTATGCTATACGCTAAATCAAACAGTAGTGATATCAGTGCAAAATGAGAGGTGGGGCATGGGCAGTACCGCAGCGCCTGTAAAGCGGGGTAGGCCAGCGCGGTTGTCTCGTGAGCAGGTGCTTTTAGCAGCCTTAAGCTTACTGGAAAGCGGCATCTCGGAAGTGTCCGTAAACGGTGTTGCCCGCCAATTGAATGTCGCGCCAATGTCCTTGTATACCCATATTCAAAACCGCGACGATCTGTTGTTGGGCATATCCGAGTTGGTTCTAGCCAGGCTGACATTGCAATTGACGGCTCCTGATTGGCAAGGCAAAGTCAGGCAATGGGTGTCGCAAGTACAGACTCACTTCAGCTTATACCCGCAAATAGCCAAGTTGGTAGGTGAACGCCGACAGGTTTCCAGCCAATGGTTACGCATACAGGCACAACTGGTAGGAGTGCTCGAACAGGCCGGTCTTGAAGACGCGGAATTAAGCAGCACGTCTTCAATATTGAGCCAAGCCATTGTTATGGATTGCATTTTAGCCGAAGCATATGGCGACAATATTGCTGTCTTGGTTGCCCCTGAATTACAGTACTTAAGCCGCGAAGACACGCGCCGCATTGAGCTAGTGCTGCGAAACTCCCCACCCGGCGGACAGAGTCTATTACCCTTTGTTCTGGAGCAACTACTGTTGCGCGCTGCCACCGCTAGTAATATAAAAAGGATTAAAGATGTCTGACAACATTGAAACGCTGCGAAGAATTTGTCCTACCTGCGAAGCCTGCTGTGGCCTGATTATGCACTGTCTCTTATACACATCTGACGCTGCCGACGATCTACTCTGTGTAGAT
>CAJXQV010000215.1 GCA_913058165.1 uncultured Chromatiales bacterium
CTTTTGCCTACGGGATTGCCGGCTTGTTGGTAGTGCTGGCAGCGCTATTGTTTGTCGGTACTCGTGGCAAGGATACGCGTATTTACGATGCAAAAATGGCCTGGGTGCGGGCCTGGATGTATTTTTGCGTTTGTTGGCTTTTGAGCTGGGCTACGGGTGTGCTGCCAACATTGCTATCGCAGCCTCTGTTGAACCCCGATCACCTCGGTCAAACTTCATGGCAGGTTTATGTCGCCTTGACGTGGGTCGCTGTATTGGTTGGTTACTTGTACGTGTGGCCTGCGGGTACCGTGACCTACAATCGCAAGTTTTATCCGGCGACTACTCTTTTAATCGGTGTCGTTTGGGGCCTGAGTGAAGCGCAATTATTTCTCGTGTTCTGGGCAGTCGGCGAACGCTTTCTTGATGCGCCTTGGATGGTCGCAATTTTTACCTACCTTTGTGCATCGATGACAAATGGGCCGCTGCATTTATTTTATTGGGATCTGTACGTCTCACCGGATCACAATATCTATGAGTGGAACTTCCGCAAGGTTATGTTTGCCCATAACCCGACGTTAATTTTATCGCTGATTTTTCTGGTTGTATGGGGAGACCTCGGGGTCTACCTATTGTGGCCGGCATTTGCATTGCTTGCCTGCGCTATTGCGCAGCGGTTTCCCGCGCCGTGGGACAAGCTCTCGCACGGCGAACTGGAAGCAAAGAAAGGCTTATGTGATGTACAGACGATGTCTGTGCCGGAAGCTGAGCGTAGGGGTTGACCTGACAATTACGCCAGGTCTATTAGCTGAGCCACCTGCATCCCTGTCCGGTTTAACAATTAAAACAGTGACGAACTGTCGGGCTCGGCAGTTGGCTCGGCGATGTCGCGGCGCTGAATATGCTCACCGGTAATCATCTGCGAGTATGGTAACCCCGGACCAATCATGGGGTACACCATGGCATCACGGTCGATAATAACCTCAAGAAAAGCCGGCCCCGGGAACTCGATAAATTCTTTAACTATGCTGGTGATATCTGCTTTTTGATCGAGCCGTTTGGCAAATTCAAAGCCATCAGCTTGAGCAGTTTTGACGAAGTCTTTGCGGTGTAGCGATTTGTCACTGGCGGAGAAGCGACCTTTGTAATACAGCTTCTGCCATTGCTTCACCATACCGTCGCCATAGTTGTTCAACACGAGCACCTTGATGGGCAAGCCGTAGGTGGTGGCAGTTTCCAGTTCGCCGATGTTCATGCGAATGCTGGAATCGCCATCAACATCGATGATGAGCTGCCCGGGCTTGGCAAATTGAGCACCAATGGCTGCCGGCAGACCAAAGCCCATCGTGCCCATGCTGCCTGAGGTAAGCCAGAGTCGTGGTTCTTTAAAATCGAAATACTGGGCAGCCCACATCTGATGTTGGCCAACACCGGTACTGATGAGGGCATTGCCAGCAGTCAGCTTGTTGATTTCTTCGAGCACTGCATAGGGCTGGATCTTGTCACTGTCGCGATCAAAATTGAGCGCATGCACGGTTTTTAGTTCGGCAATCTCTTTGTGCCATTCGGTGATGTCGAGAGTTACCTTGCCACTGATGCCAAATGCACACAGCGTGTCGAGATCGCGGCGCAGAATGCCGATGTGGTGCCAGTCGACAGCTTTTACTTTGCCGATTTCTGAGGAGTCGATATCGAAATGAGCGATATGTTTTGCATTGGGCGCAAACTGGTCGGGCACACCGGCGACGCGGTCATCAAAGCGTGCCCCGAGCGCGATCAGAAAGTCACAATCTTCGACGGCGTAATTGGCATAGGCGGTACCGTGCATACCCAGCATGTGCAGGCTTAGTGGATCGGTGGTATCCGCCGCACCAATGCCCATTAGGGTGGTGACTACCGGGATCTGAAATTGTCGCGAGAAACGTCGCATTGCATCGCTGGCACCAGCACTAATAACACCGCCACCGGCATAAATGAGAGGTCGTTTACTGTGTTTTAGTAAATCAAAAAAAGCTTCGCACTCGTTATCTTCAAGTAGATTCTTTTCGATGGCGCTAATGCGCTGACGGAAGCCGGGCACTGCCAATGTACCGGCACCGGAGAAAGTACCTTCCCAGTTCTGTACGTCTTTCGGCACATCAATTACCACCGGTCCGGGTCGGCCGGAACGGGCGATTTCAAAGGCGGTTCTGACAGTTGCTTCAAGCTGTTCAGGCTTGGTTACCAGAAAAACATGCTTGGCTACCGAGCCTAGGGTGCTTGATACGGGTGCTTCCTGAAACGCGTCAGTACCGATGTTGGTGGTGGGGACCTGACCACAGATAACGACAATGGGTACAGAATCAGCCATGCAATCGCGAACCGGAGTAACCGTGTTGGTGGCACCCGGGCCCGATGTCACCATGCAAACGCCGACTTTTCCGCTGGCCCGAGCATAACCTGCCGCCATAAAAGCGGCTCCCTGCTCATTTGCCGGAACAATAAGCGGCATTGGCGCAGATCCATCGGCTGCTTGATGCTCTTCGTTATAGCGGAATACAGCATCGTAAGTGGGTAGAATTGCGCCGCCGCTGTAGCCAAAAATAGTATCGACTCCCTCGTCGGCAAGCACCTGCACAATGGCCTCGGAACCATGAAGAATCTTTCCAGCCAATGGATGTGGGGAATTTGTTGCTTGCTTCGTGGAAGTCATGGGTCTTCTGTTTTTAATTATTCAGTAAGTGACAGTTCGCGATGTTTGACCACCTGATTCGGGGGCCGGGATGTCAAACAGAGACGAAAATTTGATGAAAGCCTTGCTGCCACAGAGTTTCGGGGAATTAGGTGCGGATTGCAATAGTGCACATTCTAAGCCACCATTGGGTGATTCATGGCGTTGTCTAGGCTTTTGGGCCTGCAGCGACCGCTTTTTACGAAAAACTGACTATTTTACGGAGGCCTGCGGGCATCGTATGCGACATATAATTTCCATCCTGCTGCAGAACGAAGCAGGGGCTCTAACCCGCGTCACCTCGTTGTTTTCGAGCCGTGGCTACAATATTGAATCGTTGAGCGTTGCCCCCACCGATGATCCCGAGTTGTCTCGTTTGACGCTGGTGACCTTCGGATCTGACGAAGTCATTGATCAAATCAATAAACAACTGTTTAAGTTGATTGATGTCGTCAACATTGCCGATATGACCAAGGGCTGTCTCTTATACACATCTCCGAGCCCACGAGACAAGAGGCAATCTC
>CAJXQV010000216.1 GCA_913058165.1 uncultured Chromatiales bacterium
GAGATTGCCTCTTGTCTCGTGGGCTCGGAGATGTGTATAAGAGACAGGTCTGGATACCCCGCTTCTCAATACACAGCTGCATAACTTTGCCGACGTATTCGGGCGGCGTCATGATGGATGCCACTACGTATGGCTCCATCACCACATCAACCTTAGTGACGGGGGGCAATGCCGACGGATTATCCAGACTTAACTCAGCACCATCGTGGGTTCTGACTTTATAAATAACAGTAGGTGCGGTGCTGATTAGCTCAAGGTCGTATTCACGCTCAAGACGCTCCTGCACAATCTCCATGTGCAAGGTGCCGAGGAAGCCGCAGCGGAACCCAAAGCCCAACGCGGCAGATGACTCAGGCTCGTACTTCAGCGCCGCATCATTAAGATTCAGCTTGCCCAACGCGTCACGGAAGGTTTCAAAGTCTTCGGAGTTAATGGGAAACAAACCGGCAAACACCCGTGGCTGCACCTCCTGAAAACCCGGCAAGCGCTGCTTAGTGCCTTTGTCGGTAGTGGTAACGGTGTCGCCCACTGGCGCACCGTAAATCTCTTTAATGCCGGCGATCATGTAACCCACTTCGCCTGCTTTTAAGGCATCACGAGGGGTTTTCTTCGGGGTAAACACGCCTATATCGTTAGCAATATGCGACGTGCCCGTGGACATCACCGTAACCTTGCTGCCTTTGTGCATAGTGCCCGACATAATACGCACCAGCGATACCACACCAACGTAACTGTCGAACCAGGAATCCATAATAAGTGCGGTTAACGGCGCATCCGGATCGCCTTTGGGTGGCGGCACCATTTTCACCAACTGCTCCAGCAGCTCGCGCACGCCGTGGCCGGTTTTCGCACTCACTTCGAGTGCCTCACTGGCATCAACACCAATCACATTCTCAATTTCTTTTTTTACCTGCGCAGGTTCTGCGGCAGGTAAATCGATTTTGTTAAGTACCGGAATAACTTCAAGGCCGAGATCGATAGCGGTATAGCAGTTCGCCACACTCTGCGCCTCAACACCCTGACTGGCATCCACCACCAGCAAGGCGCCTTCACAGGCCGCAAGTGAACGCGACACTTCATAGGAGAAATCGACATGCCCGGGCGTGTCTATCATATTGAGCTGATAGGTCTCACCATCTTCGGAGGCAAAGGTCAGCGCCACACTCTGCGCTTTAATGGTAATACCGCGCTCGCGCTCGATATCCATTGAATCGAGCACCTGGGCAGCCATTTCGCGCTCTTCGAGGCCGCCACAGATCTGAATAAACCTATCGGCAAGTGTCGATTTGCCATGGTCAATATGGGCAATGATGGAAAAATTACGTATGCGGCGCATGTTTATACCGGGCAATGCATCATCCATGCGGCATAACCCGTTAACGGGACGCTCGATCAGATTTTGCTATCAGACAACAACTTTAGAAGGGCTTTTCGATCCAACCGATAACGGCAGACCTCAGAGCCGGAGTAATATAACACGGGCACCAGCAGTCCATACAGTTCTACCCACTCTGGATTAGTATCGACATCGTCCACCCGAACCTGTGCCCTGCCGCGAACCAGCGGCTCGAGCTCCTCGAGCATTTCCTCACACAGGTGACAACCGCGACGACTGTAGACGGTGAGCAACGGCAATAACTCATCCACTGGCAGATACGACCCCGAGGCGGAAGCGCTGAACAGAAGATAGCAAAAAACGATTGAACAGATACCCTGCAGCCAGACCAAAGGCCATACCTGCCACAGCCGCCACATCCCCCCAGGATGACAATAACGCCGACAGCACAACGCCCAGCGTCAGCGGCAACAAATAAGCACGGAGACTGAACAGCACCAGCTCGCCGGGAGATGCACTCAGCGTAACGCGCTGACCTGGCATCAGCGGCGCAAGACCAGCGGCGGAATCGATATGGCTTAGGGGATGAGTCAATTGCAGCGCCTGATGACGCTCGAACAGCTGCATGCCGCAACCCCTGCCTTTGCTGCAACTGCTGCAAGCCGGTTGCGGGCTAACGCTCAAACCCAGCTCAGCCAAATCAATACGGGTAACAACGGCCTGACAGCGCAACATAACGGAATCCACTATTGACTAAGATAGGGTCTACTAAGACCGGATTGACTAGCACGGATATTCAGCACAAGACGTTCTGCGTCAAAAGCTTGACTAACCGGGCCGAAACCCGAGCAATGTTCCAAACCGGAAAAACTGCCACGAACGGATTAACCGAACTGGTAAATAAACGGCAGGTTCTTTTGATCGGTCATGAGCACCAGTGCAACTAATAGCAATACCCAGACCACCAGAAATGCCAGAACAAACTTCTTATAACGAGCCCATAAACCTTTCTTGGGGGCGGTGCTGACATCATTGCTGGCCATTAGCTTACTCTCCCTGTTTAGTGCTTGATGCAGCTTCAGCTTTCAAGCTGGCATCAATGCCGCGCTCATCATCCGCTTCGGTATTTAACATACCCTTAGCCACAAAATCGTATGAAAAATCGGCAATCATCTGATGCGCCAACGGACTCGGGTGGGCATCATCTAAAGCCACCCATAAATTCACCGGGTCATCCGTATAGGTAGCAAAGTCGGTGCGCAGGTCCAGTGTATCAATGCCTTCACTTTGCAGGAAACCATAGACCTTGTCATAAACATCGTCAAACGGGTAATCCTGCACATTGTGCAGCTCAGGAATCATCACCACCTGGAACTCCACACCCTTTTCGTTAAGCGCATCACGCAACTCGATGAACGCTGCCTGAGAAGCGACCCAACCCGGCTGATCATCGGCGTACAAAGCACTATAGAAACCTTCAAATGTCTGCCCCTGATCAGAACGGGAGAACAAGCCACGCAAGCGCGACCAGAAAAAGGTAACGGCACGGCTGTAGGCTAGCCACTGATACTCTGATTGCTTTGGTGTAACTTCGGCATCGTTAATAAAGTAGAACATAACCACCTTATCGGGACTGTAACTCGTGCCTTTATCGAAATACACATTAGCCTGTTGTTCGGTGTTGTAGTTGCCATTGCCGGTGTTAATCATTTCCACCGGACGCAGTTCATTGAAGCGCTCTTCGAGCAGGTGCTCGTAGGTCTCCCACTGCTCCACACCCCAACCCACAGTAAGTGAATCTCCCAAAACCACAACGCGATACGCATCCTGTCTCTTATACACATCTCCGAGCCCACGAGACAAGAGGCAATCTCGT
>CAJXQV010000217.1 GCA_913058165.1 uncultured Chromatiales bacterium
ATCTACACAGAGTAGATCGTCGGCAGCGTCAGATGTGTATAAGAGACAGCCAACACCTCGTCAACCTGACCCATGCGCACTTGATGCTCAGGGTCTGCACAATCAACCACATGCAGCAGCAAATCGGCATCACGGGTTTCTTCAAGCGTCGACTGAAAAGCCGCAATCAGCTCATGCGGCAGATCCCGAACAAAACCCACAGTATCAATAAGAATGGTCTCATCACCCCCGGGCAGCTGCACCTTGCGCAAGGTGGGGTCCAGCGTTGCAAACAGCTTATCGGCGGCCACCACCCCAGCACCACTTAAGATATTGAACAATGTCGACTTGCCCGCATTGGTGTAGCCCATTAATGACACTGTCGGCATTTCCTGCTTTTTACGATGCTGGCGGCCCTGCTGTCTTCGGGCATCAACGCGCTCGAGTCGCTTCTGTAAGCGCTTAATACTATGGCCGACGAGGCGTCTGTCGGTTTCGAGCTGTGTTTCACCCGGTCCACGCAGACCAATACCGCCCTTCTGCCGCTCAAGATGAGTCCAGCCACGCACCAGCCGCGTGGACAAGTGCCTGAGCTGAGCCAACTCAACCTGTAACTTACCCTCATGAGTACGGGCACGCTGGGCAAAAATATCCAAAATAAGGCCGGTGCGGTCAATAACCCTGATATTCAGCTCTTGCTCAAGGTTAATTTCCTGACGCGGCGTCAATTCATGATCAATCAACAGCACATCGATGCACTCAGCCCGCACATAGAGCTTCAACTCTTCGAGCTTGCCGCTGCCGATGAGGAACCTGGGGGTTGCTGTGTTCCGACGGGCATGAAGTTGACCCACAATATCGACTCCCGCCGACAGCGCGAGCGCGAAAAACTCCTGCTCATCATCGGTAGTGCGAATCTGGCCTAACTTAAAATGCAGTAGCGCCGCTCGATTCCCGTATTCGGGCCTGTCAAACAAACGTCAACTCCCGCACTTTCAATAACAACTGCAAAAAAGCCTGACCCCGCGATGCAGTCGCGGATAGTGTTAGCAGTATCGGAGCAGAATGGAACTTAGTCTTCGTTTTCATCACCATAGGGGATGGTTATCGCACGTGATGGCACGACGGTAGAAATTGCGTGTTTGTAAACCATCTGGTTTACGCCGTTGTTCAGCAACACGACAAACTGATCAAATGAGTCGATGGTTCCCTGCAACTTAATACCGTTTACAAGAAAAATAGACACCGGAACCTTTTCTTTCCGCAGTGCGTTAAGAAACGGATCTTGCAGTGAATGTCCTTTTGACATTATCGACTCCTGAAGGCATTTGACGGCCGGGTAGTGATCCGGCTTTATCATTATCTAAATAGGCTAAATGTACTTGTTATTTTTGAAAAGTGTTCTTTATTATTACGTCACTTTTATGATCATTGCCAAGCCTTGCGACCGACAATAAATCCATTCTAGCCACTAATTTTGTGAGTTGCACTACTCAAACTCGATTCTTTGAGCGCAGAATGCCTAAGTGCTCAATCGCCGCGACTTGCCAGATGCTGATGCACTAGAGCCAGCACCTCCTTAACTTTATCTTCAGAATCGCTATCCACCAATTGCATCTGCCCCATACCCCGCATCCAGGTCATCTGGCGCTTGGCAAGCTGACGGGTCGCAACTATCGCGCTTTCAGTTGCATCAGTCAGGCTGCTTTCGCCCAGCAAATGGGCAACGATCTGGCGATAGCCGACAGCCCGCATGGACGGCGAACTCGCACTCACGCCTTCTAATTCAAGCAGACCTGCCACTTCAGCCAATAGACCGGCGTCAAGCATTGCCATAAACCGCGCGCGTATATTCTGATGGAGACGCGAACGATCTGCGGGCATCAGACCAATATTCACAAACGTAGCGGCTATAGCGGGGGCTGTTGCCTGCTGAAGGTCGGAGAGCTTTTCACCAGAAAGCGCAATCACTTCCAGCGCTCGCTGAATGCGCTGCCCATCGGCCGGTTTGATGCGATTGGCAGCAAGCGGGTCGAGCACGGCCAACTCCGCATGCAGCGCAGGCCAACCCTTCTCGGCCGCCCGCGCATTTAAACTTTCGCGCAATTGAGGATCAGCCTCAGGCAATGGCGCCAAGCCCGATTGCAGCGCGCGGTAGTACATCATTGTTCCGCCGGCAAGCACGGGCACCCTGCCCTGCGAACTAATATCAGCAATCTCGTGTGCTACGTCGCTGCAAAAGTCGCCGGCGTTGTAGGTTTCCCATGGATCGCGAATATCGATCAAACGGTGCGGTGCGGCCGCCAACGTGGCCGCATCGGGCTTTGCTGTGCCAATTTCCATGCCCCGGTAGACCATTGCCGAGTCCACGCTCACGATGTCACATGGGAGTTCCTGCGACAGCCGGATTGCACTATCGGTTTTGCCGGCAGCCGTAGGGCCAAGCAAACAAATGACTAAGGGATGTTCTGACACCAGCTGTTATCTGCCGCGCGAAAACAAACGATCAAGATCTTTTAGCGTCAGCGCGCTCCAGGTCGGTCGGCCATGATTGCACTGATCAGCCCTATCGGTAGTTTCCATCTCACGCAACAACGCGTTCATCTCCGCGATGGTCAACTGGCGATTTGCTCGCACCGAACCGTGACAAGCAATAGTGGAAAGCACCTCATCCTGCTTTGCCTGCAGGCGCTCGCTGCTGCCCGTTTCAGCGATATCACTAAGCATGTCCCGCAATAAGGCCTCGGCATTGCGGTCACCAATCAACACCGGAATTTGTCGCAGCATGACCGTGTCCAGGCCGGTACGACCGACCTCTAAACCCAGACCTGAAAAATAATCCTGATGCGCTTCAACCAGATCGGCTTCCGCTTCAGCCACGTTAATCGTTACCGGAATCAAGAGCGGCTGACTCTGCACACCACCGGCAGCGACCGATGCTTTTAGTTTCTCATAGGTCACACGCTCATGCGCTGCATGGGCATCCACAATTACCAGACCGTCCTGATTCTCGGCAAGAATATAAATGCCATGAAGTTGCGCCACTGCGTAACCTAATGGCGGTACATCCGCGTTATTAACATCAACCGAGCTCAACGTTGCCAACGACTCATAAAACATATCGTTGCCGCTGCGCGGGGCGTAATCCCCGCCACGATCACCTGCCTGCGCACGACTCAAGCCAATGGGCTGCTGCTGGTAGGGCTGCCGATAATCCGGCAGCAATCCGGCC
>CAJXQV010000218.1 GCA_913058165.1 uncultured Chromatiales bacterium
ACTCTGGGGTAAAAAATGCTTCAGCAACCATCGACTATCACACGACGAGTAACTTCCGCCCGTGGATGCAGATGGGTGAACTGAAGGGCAATCTTGAGTCACAGGCAACAGGTAAGAAAATAGCCGGCGTGGAAGAATTTCCAGCGGACTATCTGGCAAATGCGGAAAAACTATTTCCTGAATTTATCGCAGACCCAATTGCTGTGCTCGATGCTCCACCAAATTTTCCATCGTAATCGGAACGTCGCCGTTTTTCTCTACAATAAAAATCACGGTGATTCCACGCTGCCGCAAATCGCAACTGATGCCAGCCGTAAAAGTCATGCCAATGCCGTAAGCAGCTAATTTTATTCAAGGAACGATGGGGATAACATCGGACTTATACGGTCAAGCAGTCTGCTTATTTTCGTTTTATCGCAGCAAGGGGTTTTTAAATGTTAAATGTCAGTGTCGGCAAGTTCATATGGACATTTGTTGTGGGTTATTTTTTCTGCAGTATGCTTAATTGGGGGATAGCTGAGTTTTTGCTTAATGATTGGGCCGCACCTTATTTCGAAGGCTTTGTGCGCTCAGGTGAAGGCGCCTCGGCGGGTATCAATATCGTCAAAATGTCGGTTGGCTTTATGATTCCATTGTTTGTTTCAGCATGGTGGTTTTCAACCATACGGGTGCCTATATCTTGGGTGCTACGCGCTATTTATGTGGGTTCTATGGTTAGCTTGGCGGCCTTTTTTGGCACTTACACGTTCATTTCTGGCTGGGGTAACGTCAATTGGTGGCCCCTGATGGTGACAGCAGTTTGCGACATGGGAAGCATTGTGCCGGGCACCTTGTTAATTGCCTGGCTGCAGACCAGAGGCGCTCAAAAAGGGGCCTAGGCAATAGTTTGTAAAGCACAAAGGTGTTTGTGCAGATGCTTGCTTATCTATTGCCCCAGCAGTCTGCATTGTTGGTTGATTCACCAACAGGCGCTGAACCACCAAATTTTCGTCCTACTTCATTGATTGCAAAGAGCAGGTATTTGGTATCCCGGGCTTGTCCCTCCCGCGCTGTGGCTAAGGCCCGAGATAACCGTAAAAGAACAACGAAAACAGATCGCGGGACGAGCCAATCCGCCTTAAGCGCCAGCATCAGGCTTAGAAGAGTCCATCATGAATGAACCGGAAGAACATCAGGAACAGCATGTGCCGGTTGTCTCAAGGGAAGACAGTCCGGTCGAAATTCTGCACCGTGCCAGCGGACTTTCCAGACAGCGCATAAAGTCAGCGATGACTCAGGGGGCAGTTTGGCTAACCAGGGGAAGCAATACCCAACGGCTTCGTCGTGCTAAGCGGCCACTTCGCGCAGGGGATGAACTTCACCTGTACTACGACGCAAAAATTCTGGCAGAGACTCCTGCTGAACCAACGCTGATCTGCGATGCCAGCGGTTACTCGGTATGGCGCAAACCCTATGGCTTGCGTTCACAAGGGTCGAAATGGGGAGACCACTGCACTGTTACACGCTGGGTTGAGCAGCACCTGCAGCCGCAGCGCCCAGCATTTAGTGTGCACCGGCTCGACCGGGCGGCCAACGGCCTTATTCTGGTAGCTCATTCCAAATCTATAGCTGCAGCTCTTGCAAGCCTGTTTCGTGAACGCTCCTTAGAGAAACGCTATCAGGCGATTGTTTCTGGCGACTTTAGCCGTCAGCCTGATCCTATTCGAATCGAGCAAGCCGTCGATAGTAAAGAGGCTATCAGCGAGGCGTCTTTTCAGCGACTTAGTAAGGATGGCATGCAGTCGTTAGTGGATGTGAGAATCGAAACAGGTCGCAAGCATCAAATTCGAAGGCATCTGGCGTCTCTCGGATATCCCGTAGTTGGCGACCGACTGTATGGCGGCGGTGAACAAGATGGTGTCGACCTGCAATTGACGGCGTACCTGCTCGTATTTCAGTGCCCGGTAAACAATGAGGTCGTGGAATACCGACTGCCCGATAAGTGGATGCCCAAGCTCTTATGAGCTTCGCTGGTGACAAAAAGTAAGTCACCCCCCCCCTGATCTGGCATCGACCCAGCTCACGGAGCACCCAACATAATGCCCCGCCAATCTGCTTCACTGGCTCTGACAGGGCTGCTGCAGCCGCGACCCTATTACTAACCTGCCTAAGCGGGTCAGACAAACTCTTTGCTGAAAACGCCGCCTCCGGAATAGCGGTTTTACTGGGATCAACTCCAGTTACAAGATGTTACAGCGAAATTGCATCTGCTCATCGTGCTTAGCGAATCCTTACCTACTAATTAAAGGTGCAACGCTTTAGCAGAAAAAATTGCATCGCAACACTAATTCTGCCGCAAAACAACATTATTATGTTAAATCATTAAAAAATACAGCGACTTGCTCTCTGAATAGACTAAGACCAAAACTTAAAAGTGTGAACTGGTTCACACATTGAGAACCGAAGCCCGAGCAATATGCATTCAAGAGGTGGATATGTGACGCAAGTCTCATTAATTATTCGCTGATTAAAAAGACGGGGTAACCCCGCGATAACAAAAATGCAGAGGAACAAATGATGAAAACTCTTAAATCGTGGGCCCCACTATTAGCAGCAATAGCGCTGTTCTCATTGGCGGGCACTCAAGTTCACGCCGCAACAGTCACTGACTGCGGTACCGACATTTGCTTCACGTATGACGATTCAACTCGGTTTGGAACGGCTAACGTCGTTGAAAACGCGATTTTCTTTGCCCCGCCTAGTTTCAAAAAAGGGTCCCGAAATGGTAAAGGAATTAAGACGCGCACCAGCACCCTAAACATTACTATTGACGTAATTAACTCTCAATTTAGCATGTCTCAGTTCTTCCTCGAAGAGCAAGGCGATTACATACTGGACGGTGAATCTGCATCGGTTGGTGCTAGTGGCATGCTCGCTATAACCAGCGGCACCAAAACCTGCGCTAATCCTTATAACTCTCTCTTCCCGGATGTGCCTTGCCGCACAAGCAACACCTTTACAGCCGGTGATCTTTTGGTTCAGGGCGCCCTTACAGACTGGTCAGCCAGCACATTTATCGACCTTGCAGACAGCCCTGATTGGAACTCTGATTCAAGCGTTGTGATGACTCTTCAGAACAATCTGTACGCCAGCAGTTTTGAATTTGGTGAATTGGCCTTCATTCAAAAGAAATATGCCGGCGTAGGCATACGCGTCATGCCTGAAGTTCC
>CAJXQV010000219.1 GCA_913058165.1 uncultured Chromatiales bacterium
AGATTGCCTCTTGTCTCGTGGGCTCGGAGATGTGTATAAGAGACAGGGTCTGTAATAAAGCCAATGCTTTGCTGGTGAAATGGGTGTTAACACCTGCCTGCATATCGGCAACCTTATCGGCCTCAATGCGTGTATCAGGAGAAATGCCCTCTCCGTGAATCGAGACGCCTGAAGGAGTGTAGTACAGCGAGGTGGTCAGTTTAATTGCGCGGCCGCTGGATAACGGAATGACCGTTTGTACGGAGCCCTTGCCAAAGGTTCGCATGCCGGCAATCAATGCGCGGTTATTGTCCTGCAAAGCCCCGGCCACAATTTCAGATGCCGATGCCGAACCTTTATTCACGAGAACAACCATCCGGGCGCCGTCGACCAGATCCCCCTCTGTCGCTTCATGCCGGAAGCTCGCGTCAACGGCCCGCCCACTGGCACTAACAATTGTGCCACCGTCCAAAAAGGCATCGGAAACGTCAACCGCAGCACCAAGCACGCCGCCCGGATTATTACGAAGGTCAAGCAGCAGGCCCTTAAGCTGGCCATGGTTGTCGTTCCGCAATTCATCAAGCGCATCGCGCATATCAGCGTAAGTGGTGTCACTAAAATGGCTGATCCGCACGTAGCCGTAATCCGGCTCTAGTAAGTTGGCGCTCACACTATGAACCTGAACATGGCTACGAGTCAGAGTGAAATTAATGGGCTCCGCTTCACCACTGCGTGCGATACGAATATGCACTTGAGTACCTGGCTTGCCCCGCATGAGGCCAACAGTCTTATTCGAATTGGCCGGGCTCACGTCGAAGTTGTTGATACTGAGAATTTGATCGCCCGGTCGAATGCCGGCCAAGGCGGCTGGTGAACCCTCAATAGGTGCCACCACATTTACCCGCTCGCTATCGAGATTAACCTCGAGGCCGACGCCTGAATAATTGCCACTGCTATTGATCCGGACTTCTTCGTATTGGCTGCTGTCGAGAAACTGTGAGTGAGGATCGAGTTCAGTGACTAAACCCCGCACAGCGCCCTCAATAAGATCGCGATCCTCAATCGGCTCAACGTACTCCTGGCGCACTCGCTCCAACACTTCGGCCAACAAACGGGCCTCATCCCATGGCAGCGAGTCACGGGGGGGTTCACGCTGTGCAAGCACGCCGGAACCAAACGACAGGGCAAAGCCCAGCATTGCGCCAATAATTAAAGTTAAAACGGTCTTCTTGCCTGTGCGCATAACCTGCGGGTCCAGATGGTGAAACGGGCTATTAGAATAGCGATTTCACCCCGATTGCCGCAGCGACTGTGTCGCAAAACCCAACATTTAACCCGTCACGGATTTTTTTCATGAAATCCGATAAAGCCCTTATTTTTTAGTCATTTAAACCCTACTTCTTGATCCATGGGGTAGGGCTAATAGGCTGGCCGGCTTTGCGCAGCTCGAAATACGCAGCCGGCTCCGTCTGGCCGCCACTATCGCCGACGCGGGCAATAACCTCATTGGGTTGAACCCAGCTGCCGACACCATGCAGCAACTCCTGATTGTGCCCGTAGAGACTCAGGTAGCCGTCGCCATGTTCAACAATCATCAACAAGCCCATCCCCTGCAACCAGTCAGCATAAATCACCCGCCCATGAAAAAACGCACGAACATTGTTGCCGGAAGGGGCCGCAATTAACACGCCATTCCAGCGCAACTGCCCGCTGCTGCGGAGCTCGCCATAGCTCTTTAAGACACGACCTTTCACCGGCCACGACAACTTGCCTTTCTGATTTGTGAACGGACCAGCAGGCAGCCTCGGCATTTCCGGCAACACACTGGCTAGCTCAATGACCAGCTTGTCGAGTTCCTTTACCTGTTTGTTCAGTGATGCGAGCTGCGCTTCGCTGGAAGAAGCGTCTTTTTTTAGTTTCGCGACGGCCTTCTCGCGCTCCGCACGTGCCGCCTTCACTTCATTCAGCGCAGCTGTGCGACTGGACTCAAGAGCTTTTAGGCGTTTCGCTTCAGCCTCAAGCTCTTCGGCAATACGCTGCAAATCAACCAACTGCTTCTGCACCTGACCAATAAGCGCCGTGCGTTGCCTTGTCAGATACTCATACCAGGTAAGGCGTCGCCCCAGCGCACCCGGATCCTCCTGGCTCAAAACCAGCTTCAACCATTGCTCCTGACCCTGGATATAAGCAAGGCGCATCTGCAATGCTAGATCAGCCTGCGTATTGGTGAGCACGCTTTGCTGCTTGCGCTGCTCCGACAACAGTTTGGCGTTGGCATTCTGCGCATTCTCAAGGTCGGAGCGCACCGTACTCAGTGCGTTACGAGCCTTCTGTTCGGCAATTTCACTGTCTTTTAAATCACGTTCAACCCGGCTGAGCTTCTCGCCGTCACGCTTGCGTTGCTTCTGCAGCTGCTGAATCTGTTGACGCACCGCCTCTAGTTCAGCCCGCGCCTCAGCTTCTGTTGGTTCCGCGTGTGCGGAGCCCGACAAAATGGCCACCGCTATTAAGATGCTGAAGAGGAGTTTCATCACCTAGCGAGTGTAGGGCAATAACAAGATGACGGAAACACGCTCACAACCATTCACCAACAAATGAAGCAGGGTATAATTGCCCACCTTAATTAAGCAGAAACCGAAGCAGAATCTCCCATGGATAGACTTATTGAATTTGCGAACGCTAATATCTGGCTCGCATTAGCCCTTGTCGGCACCATACTGGCCGTTATTTTTAACGAATTGCGGCTTAGATCGCAGTCCATTGGCAGTATTTCAGCGCCACAGGCCGTCGGGCTTATTAACAATGGCGCCACTGTGGTTGACCTGCGAGAGGCCGATGCCTTTAAACAAGGGCATCTCATTGACGCGCTCAATCTAAACCCGAAAGAGCTGGCGAACAGCAAGAAACTGAAATCAAACAAAGGCGTGTTGCTGGTCTGTGAAAATGGCAGTAAAAGCGCCCGCGCGTTGGCTGAATTACGCAAAGCCGGGTTTGACAACAGTTTCAGCCTTAAAGGCGGTATAGCGGCATGGCAGCAGGATAACCTGCCAACCGAGCGCAGCTAGCGGAGAACCGTTCATGTCAGCACTTAAAATCATTATGTACACCAAGCCGTTCTGTGGTTTCTGCGCTGCTGCAAAAGCGCTATTCAGAGAAAAAGATGTCAGTTATACCGAAATCGATATCGGCCGATATCGATTTCGGTATAACTGACA
>CAJXQV010000220.1 GCA_913058165.1 uncultured Chromatiales bacterium
GAGATTGCCTCTTGTCTCGTGGGCTCGGAGATGTGTATAAGAGACAGCCGCAGGAAGCTACATTACGGGCGAAACGCTGCACGTTAACGGTGGAATGCACATGGCGTAAGATTCTCTGCTGGGGTGTTCCTCCAGTTGCGTTTTTTAATAACGCAAGTTAAATCAATGGTTTAAGGGGGTATTTGGGTTTGGCACATCGGTTCCGAAGTTTTTTTTGAAAACAGATAGGCAATGAGGGTTTCAACCTTAGTGTCCGTGACTTAAACTACGCACGAATTTTAACCCACCTGATTGGTTTACTAATAACAACGACAGTCGTTGAAAAGGACGATTCAAGCATGAGCAACATTGAAGAGCAGGTAAAGAAAATCGTGGCCGAGCAGCTCGGCGTTAAAGAAGAAGGCATTAAGCTGGAGTCTTCTTTTGTAGATGACCTGGGGGCTGACTCTCTGGATACTGTTGAGCTCGTTATGGCTCTTGAAGAAGAGTTCGAAACCGAAATTCCCGATGACCAGGCTGAAAAGATTACAACTGTTCAGCAGGCAATCGATCACATCAAAGGCGCTTCTTGATCTTTGAGAACCAAAACGCTGCTTCTGCAGCGTTTTGCTTTTAGCGGAAAACTCAATATGACTACGCGGCGAGTTGTTATAACCGGCTGTGGTGTCATCTCATCTGTTGGTAACGACGTTAAAACAGCATGGGATAACATTGTAAACGGCCGCAGTGGAATCGGTATGATTCCTGCTGAGGTTCTTGACATCACTAATTTTTCTACCAAGTTTGGTGGGTATATTCGTGACTTCGATATTGAACAGCATATTCCGGCAAAAGATGCTCGTAAGCTTGATGAGTTTATCCACTTCGGTATTGCTGCATCGGATCAAGCTATTGCCGATTCGGGCTTAGTGATCACTGAAGAAAATGCCGATCGTATCGGTGTTGCTATGGGCTCAGGTATTGGCGGTCTCGGTACCATCGAAACCAACCATGAAAAATACATGAAAGGCGGGCCGCGTAAAATTTCACCGTTTTTCGTGCCCGGCAGTATTATCAATATGATTTCCGGTCAGGTATCGATGATGCACAACATGCGCGGTCCGAACATCGCTTTGGTTACCGCATGCACGACCTCAACGCACGCTATCGGCGTAGCAGCTCGTACTATCGCCTGGGGCGATGCGGATGCGATGGTAGCCGGTGGTGCTGAACACGCAATTACACCTTTGGGCCTCGGCGGTTTCGCCAGTTCACGCGCATTATCGAGTCGCAATGATGAGCCACAGCGGGCTAGTCGCCCCTGGGATGACGCTCGAGATGGATTTGTGTTGAGCGATGGTGCCGCCACGCTGGTGCTTGAGGAATATGAATTTGCGAAAGCCCGCGGCGCCAATATTCTTGCCGAGCTAGTGGGCTTTGGTATGAGCGGTGACGCTTATCACATGACTGCACCGCCCGAAGATGGCAACGGTGGTATGCGCAGCATGAAGGCGGCACTCAACGATGCCGGTCTCAATGTTACCGATATCGATTACATAAATGCTCACGGTACTTCCACACCGCTGGGTGACCTGGCTGAAACTAAAGCGGTTAAAACCTTGTTTGGTGATCATGCCTACAAACTGGCAGTAAGTTCGACTAAGTCGATGACGTGTCATATGCTCGGAGCTGCCGGTGCTATTGAAGCATTGTTCAGTGTTCTGGCTATTCGCGATCAGATTCTTCCACCAACCATTAACCTGGAAAACCCAAGCGAAGGTTGTGATCTCGATTACGTCGCTAGTGGCGCACGTGAAGGGAAGGTAAGTGCTGTGTTGAGCAACTCTTTCGGCTTCGGTGGCACCAATGGTAGTCTGGTTTTTAAGCGTATTGATGACTAGCTGTTAAATCGACTGGTTGTTTCGCTGTTTGTTTCGCTTGCCGATCGCCATGTTGACGACCGGATATCCTGATAAAACCGCTGTTTTCCGGATGGTGCGCGTGGTTTTTCTGATTGGCCCTCTGCATTCTGCTAATTCATTAGCTGCCAGCATTGCTGATGCAGATCAAAAAGGTTTCATTGCAAACCATGTCTGCTGATCCGCAATCCTCCCTGGTTATTAAATCGCTCGATGCAGCGCCCGATTTGCTGGCGTTGCACGCAAACTTTCCTGAGCGTTACCCCTTTTTGTTACAGAGTGCTGCCAACGGCACAGCACAGGGTCGTTACGATATTTTATTCGGCTTTCCCGGAGAAACTCTCTGCCTTAACGGCGATGGTCGATTAACAGGCCCCGGCGCAGGTGCACACAGTGAATTTGTGAGTGCGTTGGATGCCTGGACAGCCGGAGTTTCCGAATCTGTTTTGGGGCACTCAACGCCTCAGGTTGAGCAGCTCCCGTTTATCGGAGGCTGGTTTTTATATTTGTCCTATGAATTGGCCGGTCAACTCGAACCCAGATTGTCCTTGCCCATCGATACGAAGCAACCGGTTGCAATGGCAACCCGTGTGCCAGCCGCTATTATTATTGATCATCATACCGCTCATTCTTTCGTCTTAAGTGAGGCCGGTTCGGCAGGGTGTATCGATACTATGCTCGCGGACATCGTAGAGGTTTTATCCCGCCCGCAACCGCAGGTATCCCATACTGAGCACAGCAGTAAAGAAGAGAACCCGGAGCACTTTATTACCGCTGTGGAGCAGGCGAAGCAGCATATCTCTGCCGGGGATATCTATCAGGCTAATTTATCGCGGCAATGGCATGCACCTGCGCATGGGAAGCAGGCCTGGGAGCTCTATAGTCGACTATGTACCGCTAATCCGGCGCCGTTTGCTGGTCTGGCAAGTTTTGGAGCGGGGCAGGGGCTCGAACATCCTTTCGCTATAATAAGCTCATCGCCGGAACGCTTGGTGGCCGTAAGTGACGGTCAGGTGGATACCCGACCTATTGCCGGTACCCGACCACGTCATTCAGCTGCGCCGATGAGTGATGCAGAGTTAGCTGAGTTTCTTGGGCACCCGAAAGAGCGTGCCGAACACGTGATGCTTATCGACCTTGAGCGCAATGATCTGGGGCGCATCTGCAACGGCGGTAGCGTTCGGGTGAGTGAGTTTATGGCAATCGAAAGTTACGCGCATGTGCATCACCTTGTGTCAAACGTGGTGGGTGATTTGCGGATGGGTGTGAGCACCGGCGATATTATTCCTGTC
>CAJXQV010000221.1 GCA_913058165.1 uncultured Chromatiales bacterium
CGAGATTGCCTCTTGTCTCGTGGGCTCGGAGATGTGTATAAGAGACAGGATAAATTCGGCATAGCGCTTTTCTGCCATTTTTTGCGCCATTTCAGTTTCAATACCCCATAACTGCGCTTCTGTCGGCAGCCGGGCAGAGAAAATACTGGTGATGTCGGCGGGCAGTAGGTCCTGTAGCAAGCCTGTATCGTTATTGTTAGTCGCTTTTTCCATGGTAAGGGAGTGTGCCAAAAAATCGATTGAAAGGGTGCGCAATCATCGCTTAAAGCCAAAATTACCCGTAGTTACCTAAGCCGTCTGCTAGAATTCTGCGCTTGTCCGGCTGAAACCGCCGGAGTAACGCCTCGGTTTAACCCCCTCTAATTCAAATTTTTGGCTGAATTGAAAGACACCATGACTATTCGCACCCGTTTTGCCCCCAGTCCTACCGGTTATTTGCATATCGGCGGCATCCGTACCGCACTGTTTTGTTGGTTGTATGCCAAAAAACACGGCGGTGAGTTTTTGCTCCGAATAGAAGATACAGACCGGGAACGGTCAACTCAGGAGTCGGTTGATGCCATTCTTGATGGTATGGCGTGGACGGGGCTCGACTACGACGGCCAAGCGGTGCTGCAATCCGATCGATTTGACCGCTACCATGAGGTTGCCGATCAGCTTTTGTCATCCGGGCAGGCTTATCAATGTTATTGCAGCAAAGATGAGCTGGACGAGATGCGTGCCGCGCAAACTGCGCGCGGTGAGAACCCTCGTTACGACGGCCGTTGCCGCAAGCGAACTGATGCGGAGGACGGGATAAAGCCCGTGCTGCGGTTCAAAACACCTACCGAAGGCAGCGTTACTGTGAATGATCTGATTCACGGTGACGTGACCTTTGAGAACATTCAGCTGGATGACCTTGTCATTATCCGCTCGGACGGCTGGCCAACCTATCACTTCAGCGTAGTGATCGATGATCACGATATGGATATTACCCATGTGTTCCGCGGTGACGATCATCTTAATAACACCCCGCGACAAATTCACATGATTGAAGCACTGGGCTACGCACGTCCGGTCTATGCGCATATGCCGATGATCCTGGGTGCTGATGGCGCGCGCTTATCCAAGCGTCATGGCGCGGTAAATGTAATGGGGTATAAGGATGAGGGTTATCTGCCGGATGCGCTCATCAACTATCTGGTGCGCTTAGGCTGGTCGCATGGCGATGATGAGATTTTTACCCGCGAACAGATGATCGCTTATTTCGATATTGTCGATGTGAACCCAGCGGCTTCTAAATTTAATGGCGAGAAGCTCGATTGGGTAAACCAGCAGTACATTATTGCTGGCACCGGTGCAGAGCATGGTGCAGAGCTTGCAGCACAGCTTGAACTATTGGGTGTCGATATCAATAACGGGCCTGTGCCCGCTGACGTATACGAAGTATTCAAAGAGCGCGCGGTAACCCTTAACGCAATGGCTGCCAGTATGCTTTGGTTGTATCAGGATTTTGACTCATTTGATGAGAAGGCTGCGAAGAAAAATCTGCGCCCGGTTATCAAAGAGCCTTTGATCGCACTGCATCAGACACTGGCTGGGCTTACAGAATGGACTGCAGAGAATATTCACAATGCAATCCAGGCGGTAGCTGATCAGTTTGCATTGAAGTTCGGTAAGTTGGGTCAGCCGGTGCGAGTAATCGTGACCGGAGCAGGTGTCTCGCCGCCGATCGATACGACTGTTGAATTGGTCGGCAAAGAGCGAACCCTTCAGCGTTTTGATCTTGCGCTTGAGTACATCGCTGCGCGTGAAGCTGCGGCCGGGTAATCGGAGCGGATGCCGATAAAGTTATGAGTGTCGAAATGGAAAGTGTGCGCAGCTTCTCCGATGTGCAGCAAAAGGCGTTGAATAAGCTCACCAAGCGCATGCGTCGACGTGTGGGCGAAGCGGTTACCGATTTTAATATGATCGATGAAGGCGATCGCATCATGGTGTGTTTGTCGGGCGGCAAAGATTCTTATGCGATGCTCGATTTATTAATGGCGCTGCAGGTTGTTGCTCCCATTAAGTTTGAGCTGGTCGCAGTCAATATGGATCAGAAGCAACCTGGGTTTCCCGAGCGTGTGTTGCCAGAGTATCTGGAAGCTTTGGGTATTGAGTATCACATCATCGAGAAAGACACTTATTCGATAGTGAAGCGGATTATTCCTGAGGGTAAAACCACCTGCAGTCTTTGTTCCCGTTTGCGTCGCGGCACGCTGTACGAGTTTGCTGACAAAATAGGTGCCGACAAGATCGCTTTGGGTCACCATCGCGATGACATTGTCGAAACGTTGTTTCTCAACATGTTTTACGGGGGTCGTTTGGCGGCTATTCCCCCCAAGCTAAAATCAGATGACGGGCGTAATGTAGTGATCCGCCCACTGGCCTATTGCAATGAGGAGGATATCTCAAACTACGCGCAACACCGCGAGTTTCCGATTATTCCCTGCAACCTGTGCGGTTCTCAGGAGAATCTGCAGCGTCAGCATATTAAATCTATGCTGCGTGGTTGGGAGAAGGAAAACCCCGAGCGAATTCAAAGCATTTTCGCTGCCATTAGTAACGTCCAGCCGAGTCAGCTGGCTGACCGCAATCTATTTGGTTTTGATGATTTGAAGAAAGACAAGCGCTCGGCTAGCACGCCAGCATCGAATCAGCCCTGATTTTCAGCGAGTCCTTGCATGAACCTGTAAAAAGCCCCGCAATGCGGGGCTTTTTATATTTTTTTTAAGTCTATCGCTTAATGCTTGAACTCATGTTGGCAGGCAGGGCATTTACTGTCCTTGAACAGCGGCGAATACCAACCCGCATCTTTAGTGGCTTCCCAGAACCAGCGGCTGCCGCAAGCAGAGCAACTAATAAGCAGCGTGCCAAATATATAGCCGGCCACAGCAATGACCGTGCCTGCAGTCATCGAAATGCCCCATGACTCAAACAATGGCGCTATAGAGCCAAAGATCAGCGCAGCAAACGCAATGCCCAGTTTCCAGAGTTGTCCTGACTGCTTAACCACCGATTTATTGAGCATAGTTGCGCCTTAATGCATTGATGGTGAGTAGTTTGCCAATACCTAATAGTAATAGCTATAGCGCAGCGAGCACAGTGGTGCCCGTATAACTGTCTCTTATACACATCTGACGCTGCCGACGATCTACTCTGTGTAG
>CAJXQV010000222.1 GCA_913058165.1 uncultured Chromatiales bacterium
TCTACACAGAGTAGATCGTCGGCAGCGTCAGATGTGTATAAGAGACAGGCGAACGCCGGCAAGCCCCAGTGCTTTAGATAAGGTTCGCAGCACCACAACATTGTCGTAACGGGTGAGCAGTTCAGTGGGGTCATAATCGGCGAACTCGGTGTATGCCGCATCAATAACGACCATGCCTTTACCGACCAGTGCTTTGCATAAACGGTCGAGTTCATCTGCAGGCACTGTGTTGCCTGTCGGGTTATTTGGTGTGCAGATAAAAGCCAGTTTGCTGGTGTCGCTCCAGTTACTAATAATACCGTCAACATCGAGCGCATAGCCCTGTTCAGCGAGCAACGGCAATTCTTTTACTGCAGCGCCTTGCACATCGGCGTACACGCGGTACATGCCGAAGGTTGGTGGGTTGATGATGCATTCATCAATGCCGGCCCGGCAAAAGCTACGGATCAGTAGGTCAATACCTTCGCTGCTGCCGCGAGTTACCAGCAGACAGTCTGGGGTCACACCATAAAAGTCGGCAAGCCGCGCTGTCAGCTCCCACGGCCGTTCATCGGGGTAGCGGTTGAGGCCGTTCAGATCAATGCCGCTGCTTGGTGCAATGGGGCTCCAAGGCGCTTCATTTGCGTTCAGACGCAGCACACCCTCGGCATAGGTTGCCGCTAGATAGGGTTTGAGTGCACCAATTTCAGGCCGCACCAGTTTTGCTGCCGTGCTGCTCATGAGCTTTGCTTCCCTTCCTCATCTTCAATCCGCACCAGCACCGCCTGTGCATGTGCATCCAGGCCTTCCAGCCCGGCGAGTATGGTGACGGTGGGCTCCAGTGTCTTTAATCCGGCATAGGTCAGTTCCTGCACCGAGATCTGTTTCTGGAATGCAGCCAGCGATAAGCCGCTGTAGGAACGGGCATAGCCATAGGTTGGGAGCACATGATTCGTGCCGCTGCAATAGTCGCCTACCGATTCAGGCGTCCATGGCCCAAGGAAAACAGAGCCGGCATTTTGCACCCGCTCCATATAATCACGCGGTGCATCCACTTGAATGATCAAGTGCTCGGGCGCGTAGGCATTGGCTACATCGATGGCTTCATCAATCGAGTCGACCAGAATACTTACGCTGTAGCTGAGGGCCTGTTCAATGATGGCGCGTCGGGGCAAGGTCTCAAGTGCCACACCGATTGCCGCATCTACGGCCTTTGACAGTTTTTCGCTGGTGGTAACCAAAATTACCTGCGAGTCCGGGCCGTGTTCAGCCTGTGAGAGCAGGTCAAGTGCGACTGCGCGGACAGCCGCGCTGTCATCAGCGACAACCATAACTTCGGAAGGACCCGCGGGCATGTCGAGCGCTGCACCGGCAGGGTCTGCCGACACAATAGTTTTAGCAGCAGTGAACCAGGCATTGCCCGGACCGAATACTTTGTCGACCTTGGCGATACTTTCGGTGCCATAAGCCATTGCCGCCACAGCCTGCGCACCACCGACTTTATAAATATTACGCACGCCACACTGCCAAGCTGCATAGACTACCGCGGGGTCAGCCTTGCCATCCGGACGTGCGGGAGTGCACATCACCCGTGTGTTGCAATCGGCGATTGCGGCCGGAACTGACAGCATAATTGCGGTGGAGGGCAGCGGTGCTGTGCCTGCAGGCACGTACAGGCCAACCGCAGGGATGGCGCGGATGATCCGCTCACAGACAACGCCGGGGGTCGTTTCGACCGTGATCGGCGCGGTCTGCTGAGCCTCGTGATAAGCCCTTACGTTAGCGATGGCGAAATTAATTGCCTTGCAGGCCTCAGGTCCGATTACACCAGCGGCTTCAGCCGCTTCGGTATCGCTGACTTTAAGATCGGTCAGGCTGACGTGATCAAGCTCAGCCGCAAGGTCGACAAGTGCTTTATCGCCGCCCTGTTTTACTCGATCAATGATCGCCGCTGCCTGCGCCGATACTTCGGCGTTGGCTTTAACAGCCGGACGCTCTAATACCGCCGATTGCTCTGCTGCAGTCAGTTGTTGCCAACGGAATGTTGTAAGACGCTCGCTCATGCCAGCATTTTCTCCACAGGTAAAACCAGAATAGAACTGGCGCCTACTGCTTTCAGGTTTTCCAATGTGTCCCAAAATACGGCTTCGCGACAGACTACGTGTACAGCAACTTTGTCATCTATGCCGCCCAGTGGCAGCACAGTAGGTGACTCTGCCCCCGGTAATAGATCAGTAATGGCTTTGAGCGCGGAGCGGGGTGCATGCATCATGATGTATTTGCTTTCACGCACCTGCTGCACACCGTTAATCCGTTGCACGATCTTATCGACCCATTGCTGTTTCTCCGGCGACAGGGCGACGGTGGTTTGAATGAGTACCGAGGTGCTTTGCAGTATTGTTTCGCCTTCGAACAGCTTGTTAGCTGCAAGCGTGGCACCACTCGAGACCAAGTCACAGATCATATTGGCGCGGCCAAGGCTCGGTGCAATTTCCACTGCGCCAGAGAACTCAATCACGTCGGCATTAATGCCGGCGGTTTTTAGATATTCGGTGACAATATAGGGATAGCTGGTGGCAATGCATTTGCCTTCAGCATCAGCAATGGTTTTCATGCTGCCATTTTCCGGATAAGCAAATGCCAGCCGGCACTGACCGTAGTCCAGCGGCATGATCTGTTGGAATGCGTTATCGATGCCGTCATTTTTATACTCAATGCGACGTTCTTCCAATTCGTTTAAACCGACGATACCGAGATCACACACATCGTCTTTAACTAAGCTGGGAATATCGTCATCACGAACCAATAGAAAATCGACCGGCATATTCTCGCCGTAGCCGATGAGTTGGTCGCGTCCGCGGCTATACTTCAGGCCAACCTGCTGCAGCAATTCGAGCGAGTGGTCGGTAAGGCGACCCGATTTCTGGATAGCAATTTTAATTCGGGTTTGTTTATCTGCATTCATTACGACTTATTTCCAATTCGTTTTATAACTGTGGCGTATCCATCCGCACCATTATTCAGGCAGCGGGCGACACGACCAATTGTGGTGATGCTCACGCCGGTAAGGTCATGAATATCGCGGTAGGTTTTGCCCTCGTCGAGCAGTTCTACGACAAACCAGCGGTCCTTCATCTGTCTCTTATACACATCTCCGAGCCCACGAGACAAGAGGCAATCT
>CAJXQV010000223.1 GCA_913058165.1 uncultured Chromatiales bacterium
ACGTAAGCCTGCATCCACAAATGCCTGCTGAACTTTCTGAGAGCGTTTCGATTTCGATCCGTCCGGCTCGCCCAACAAAAATCGGGAGCCAAACTGATGTTGAATAACGCCGGGACCCTTGCGGTTTATCGATGGATACGCGATACAGCCAAGCGCACGATCGGGACCGATGGCGTCCCAGATTGCACCGTTGGGATCGACAGCATCGAGCCAATGTTGTTCCGGATTATGCTTATGCTTGTGCTTATAGAGGTACCACCAGGGAATGCCCTCACAGAGCGTAAGGACTACGGTGTCTTTACCCAGTAGCGGCTGCAATGAACTGGCAATACCAGCCAACTCCATCGAACGCACGGCAATAATAACCAGATCCTGCTCGCCCAAATCTGCAGGGCAATCGGTCACAGGCAACGTCACCTTACGCAAGCTGTCCTCGCTCGTCAGATGCACGCCATCCCGCCAGAGCACGGCGCAAATGTCGCTGCGATCTACACAGCTGAGTTCGTGATCGGTCGCCTCAAACCGAGTTGCAATCCAACCACCTATGGCCCCTACACCATAGACACAGATCTTCATCTTTTTTTTGTCCCTGACACAAAGGCTCCCAGAACAGCATCACAAAGCCTCGAAACGTTAAAACAGCACAACTATAAAAACCGGTAATTTGCCAGCCGTTATAATGCAAGGACTCCGGCCCTTTAAAGGATGCCTTTCAACTTCACTGCCACTTGGTCGACTTTCTCCTGGGGAGGGAAGCTCACTTCCTGATATTCCGCAAACCGCTCAGGGACCTTAATAGTAGCGTCGATACCCATCTGCGAACCAGTGACGGGGAACCCGTGATGCCCTTTCGGTGCGGATGGATCCAGCACAAATGCCTGACCGCTTTCATTAATAATAATATCGGTAGCCGGCATTACACGTGTCGCAATCGCCCACTCGATTGAATCCATATCATACGGGTCGACATCCGGACCCACCACAATCACGATCTTGGCAGTGCGGCCCCAACGGCCGGCAGAGCCCCACACAGCATGCAAAATATATTTGCCAAATTCAGCATGTGGCTTGCGTGCGCCATCAACATTCAGTTGCACGACATAGGTCATGTTCGGAGTCACTACAACGTCCTGAACCTCGGGCGCCTTGCGCTGCAAATCACTCAATACTTCGCCTTCTACAGGCAACAACGCAATATAGTTATGATCAAACGGTGGCACCATTTCCATGGTCGCGTACCACTGAGCATCGTTACGATGAGTAATACATTTCACATCCACCATCGGAAAAACCTGAATAGCGTCGTAATACCCCACCGGATTTGAATGACGCCCAATAGTTTGTTCGGCATCGGGATGGAAGACTCCTTCAATAACAAATTCGGCTCCTGCAGGAACCTCGAGATCAACGGTATTGCATTTAACCAGTTCAACAGGCTCGCCTTTCAAACCGCCGGCAAAATTGTATTCGTCAGCACCAAAAGGCACACCGGTAGCGGCGGCCATATGAATAACAGGGTCAACCTGACACGCAATCGCAATTTCAAGAGGCTTGCCCATCGCCTTCGCTTTTGCCAAGTGCAAACCAATATGGCTCATTGGTGGATTCCAGAAACAAAATACAGATAACTGCTTCTTCTGCTCCTCTTCTGTATATGAACCACCGGTAGGATGTTCTGCACCTGTGAACTGAGTTAATCGATACCAACCTACGTTGCGCTCGCCTGTTTCAGGGTCTTTAGTAACAACCACGCCACCGGTTATATAAGAGGCCTGTTCCTTACCAAACCAAACCAAAGGCAACTGCTTAGACAAATCGATATCCGCTTCTTCGATAACGACTTCTTTACAGGGGGCGTTCGCCGCATCAATAATTTTAGGCTCATGCCACTTAGATGCATCACCCAAAATGTTGGCATGCTTAAGCTTGGCTGTCAGTGGTTCAATCTCATCGATTGTCATCGCGGTACGCTCACGAGTACCGAATACATTAAACATGACCGGATGCTGCGGAGTGTTATAACCCTTCAGGTTATTCAGCATTAAGGCGGGACCATCCTGCTCACAGACCAAACGCATCAGCGCCTGCATCTCATTTTCTTCGCCAATCTCGCAGTTCAGCTCAACATCAACCTGTTTCAACTGACCCTGACTGTCCAAATGAGCCAGAAACTCACGCATATCCTTAAAAGGCATGTCTTTACACTCCGAAAATACTTGTTAGTAAGCTGCGCCTTCTGCGCAATGCCGCTCACCATATCAAAAAACCAGCGTCGACCCTATGGTTTCAAGGGTTTTGAGCGCTGCGGTGTCCATTACCTTTAATAGACAGCCTGTGCATTAGACGCTTATACCGACGCAGTAAATACCGAAGGGCCCAAGATTTGACTCAAAAACTAAGGCATAAACAGTAGAAAACCGCTAAAGTGCGCCACCTGAATGTCGCCTTGAGGCGTCTATATACAATAAATCAGCAGATTTAAGACACACGATATTTAAGGAAGGGCACATGGCTGACAACGAACGTAAAGTGGCGATTGTCACTGGCTCCGCAACCGGAGTAGGCGCTGCCGCAGCAATCATGCTGGCAGAAAAAGGCTGCAACGTAGTAATTAACTACACCCGCAGTAAAGATGAAGCAGAAGCAACGGCTGAAGAATGTCGCAGCCACGGCATTGAGGCTATCGCCTTTCAGGCCGATGTTTCCGAAGATGATGATTGTCGCGCCATGGCGAAGGCTGCCGCTGATAAATGGGGTCGCATCGACTTCCTGATTAATAACGCAGGCCGCACTAAGTTCAACCCGTTCCCACAAATGGATGGCGTTAGTAAGCAAGACTTCCTGGATATCTATGCCGTAAACGTTGTCGGCCCTTATCAAATGATTCGTGCAGTTGAGCCGATCATGCGTAAAACCGGCGGAGCCGTTGTTAATGATTCATCGATTGGTGGTGTTACCGGTATTGCCTCATCAATTCCTTATGCTGCCTCTAAAGCGGCTTTGAACCTAATGACCAAATCACTGGCTCACGTCTTAGGCCCCGAAATTCGCATCAACACTGTTGTGCCTGGCATGATTCAAACCCTGTCTCTTATACACATCTGACGCTGCCGACGATCTACTCTGTGTAG
>CAJXQV010000224.1 GCA_913058165.1 uncultured Chromatiales bacterium
CAAAAGATGCCTGTGCCTGCTGTGCCGCCGCATCACCGTGGAAGCGCGCAACCAACTCCAACCCCAGCTCAAACTTTATATCGCGAGGGTTCGCGCCTTCAGCCACCCTTTTCCGCAGATTCACTATCTCTTCGATAGGGCGAAAACTGAGCAATTCAAAATAACGCCACATTAAAACGTCGGATACGGACATTAACTTGCCAAACATGTCTTCCGGAGCATCCGTGATACCAATGCAGTTCCCAAGCGACTTAGACATTTTGTTAACGCCGTCCAGGCCCTCCAGCAGGGGCATAGTGAGGACGACCTGTGGCGGTTGCCCCCAGGACTGCTGTAACTGGCGTCCCATCAGGAGATTAAACTTCTGATCAGTACCACCTAACTCAACATCTGCCTCCAACGCGACTGAGTCGTATCCCTGCACCATTGGGTACAAAAACTCGTGAATCGCAATAGGTTGATTCGCCTTATAACGCTTGCTGAAATCATCTCTCTCCATCATTCGCGCAACTGTCTGCTTCGACGCAAGAGCAATAAGTTCGGCGGCACTCATTCCGCTCATCCACTCCGAATTAAAGACAACCCGAGTCTTCTCAGGGTCCAGAATCTTAAATGCCTGATCTTTATAGGTCTCGGCATTCGCCTTCACCTCTGCTGCAGTCAAAGGTGGTCGAGTGGCATTTTTGCCGGTCGGGTCACCAATCATTCCGGTAAAATCGCCGATCAGAAAGAGAATCTCGTGACCGAGCTCCTGAAACGCCCTTAGCTTATTGATCAGCACAGTGTGACCAAGATGCAGATCCGGCGCGGTGGGATCGAAACCGGCCTTTATCCTCAATGGGCGGCCTTGCGCAAGCTTCTGCTCAAGCTCTCCGGCAACCAGTATTTCCTCGACGCCGCGCATTATTTCTGGCAACTGCTCTGCCGCTGATTTCATTAAAATTTCCTAATAATTAACAATGTAGTTCGCTAAATCGACCATGATAAACGGGTTTCTGCGCTCACGAGAACAGCCATCATTATGGAGCATGGCAGATCACAGCACTATGGCACCCGACAAGACAACTACCCAAGCGGCTATCAGGTCACGCTTCTGCACCTATCAATTGACCGCAGATGTCAATATTACCCATAATAAATGCTAGTCTGTTATGTCAGATATTTATCGGACATGCACGAGTTAAGGGGAATACGGGCCTCTGTGCATCTGTCAGAATGTTGTTGACGCCAATCGTGCTGCCAAAAGCAGCCCTAACGGGAACACAATGAGCTCCAAGCAGCCAGCTATGCGGGATTATAAAAACCCTGCGACCACAGTTACTAAAACTGTTGGCAGCACATTACTTTCGACCGGCCGGTTCCGCTGGCTGCTCGCTGGCATCATAGTGCCGGTTGCCATCCTCTCTCTGGTACTCCTGATAAAATCGCCCGATTCAACAAACGATATCGACCCTGCAGAAGCCTTAGCGGTCGACTCGCAAGAGCCCAGCCCCAGCGGAATAAGCATTAAAACAGTCAGCCTGCCCAACAAAGCAGTCGGCAACACCCGGTTTATCGAGACAAGGGGCAACACTAGCAAGCAAGGCTCGCTGACCAAGCAGATCGAAGATAATGGCGCCAAGCTCGTGCTAAAGGTGCGCTCAGGTGACAGTCTCGACCAACTGTTTCGCCGCAATAAGCTCAGCATAAATGATTTGCATAAAATTACAGGCCTGAGCCTGGCCAAACAACACCTAAGGGTTATTCGCCCCGGCGACATGATTGAGGTCTGGCATAAAGGCGCGTCCATAGTGGCGCTGCATCGCGAAATTGATTTATACGAAAGCCTTGCAGTAACCAGAGTCGACGATGCATTTATTGCTGAAACCTATAAAAATTCAATCGAAACAAGAATTGTTGAAAAGTCAGGCACTATTAAAGACTCTCTGTTTTTATCTGCCAGCGATGCTGGCATACCTAATAACGTCATCATGAACATGACCGGCATGTTTGCCTGGGATGTCGACTTTATTCTTGATGTTCGCAGCGGCGATCAGTTTGTGGTTGTCTATGAAGAACTCTGGCGGGATGGTAAGTATATTAAAAATGGCGATATCCTAGCCGCAGAGTTTGCGACCCAAGGCAAAAGCCATCGCGCATTTATATATGAAGGCCCTGATGGCAAAGAAAGTTACTACACTGCCGATGGGCGCAGTGTCCGCAAAGCCTTTTTGCGAGCACCCCTCGCTTTTTCGCGGGTCAGTTCAAACTTCAATCCCAACCGCAGACACCCCGTACTAAACACCCTGCGTGCGCACAAAGGCGTGGATTACGCGGCATCACGCGGGACGCCAATAAAAGCTGCCGGCGATGGCAAGGTAATCTTCCGTGGCATCAAGGGTGGATACGGCAATACAATTATTCTCAGTCATGGCGGCAATATCAGTACTCTGTATGCCCACATGCAGAAGTTTGATAAAAAGGCTAAAAATGGGAGCCGAGTGACGCAAGGTCAGGTTATAGGCTATGTTGGTACAACTGGGCTTTCGACCGGCCCCCATCTTCACTATGAATACAGAAAAAATGGTGTCCATCAGAACCCTCGAACGGTAGATCTGCCTCAAGCAAAGCCACTTGACCCAGCGTTCAAGGCCGATTTTGAACGCAGCATCGCAGGCTTAACTCTTCGACTCAACTCACAAAGGCAACTGCTTGCCAGCCTCTCGGAAAAAGCCGAGCAACTGCAATAGTACATATCAAAAAAAATGCCTAGCCATAGGGAACTCTATATTGGACTCATGTCAGGCACGAGCCTCGATGGTATCGACGCAGTCCTTACCGATTTCTCGAATGGGGGATTTCGCCTAATACAACACCATCACCAACCGTTTCCAAAAGGGCTAAAAACAACACTCACCGAACTCATTGTTGCAAACAGGCCGCCAGACTCATTAATCGCCAAAACGACATCGCGTAAACTCGCGAGCTGCTATGTTGATGCAATAAATAAGCTGTTAAAACTCACATCAGACTCCCGGGAACAAATAGCCAAACACGATATTGTTGCCATTGGGAACCACGGCCAAACGGTCTATCATCTGTCTCTTATACACATCTCCGAGCCCACGAGACAAGAGGCAATCTC
>CAJXQV010000225.1 GCA_913058165.1 uncultured Chromatiales bacterium
TACACAGAGTAGATCGTCGGCAGCGTCAGATGTGTATAAGAGACAGTAACAATGACATCGTAATCAGCCAAGCGGCGTATCCCGTGCGTCTGCTGTATAAGATTGGGCCAATTCCCGCTTCAGTTCAGGAGCGGCCATGCTCGAAACAATGTCGACTCCCCGTGCGTATAGAGCACGGGCATGACCCGCATCAATTGCCTCATAAGAGACCCATTGCCAGGCTCCCTGCCATAATGGCGTTCCAAGCTCAGGCAAACGCAGGCAATTAACCAATAAGAAATCGGGATCAAGCGCCTCGGCCTGCTGCTGCGAAACCTCATCGTATTGCTTGAGTACCCAGCCCACGTGAACATCGGAGCGCCGGCACACCTCAAGCAAGCATTTATAATCAAATGAAATAATCACGCACTGATCTAAATGCTCATAGATCAGCGGTAAAAGCTGATCCACCACAAGCTCGATACCAAACGCCTCAATGCTTTCGTGCTTCAATTCAATAAAGTAGACCCAATCGGGATGCGCGGGCAACAACTCCAGCGCCTGTTCAAGGGTCGGCAAACGAACATCCTGATAGCTGTCGCCGAACTGCGCGGGGAACCCCACTCCGACAGCCTGAAGCTCAGCCAATGTAATGTGGCAAACTAAACGATCGATGCCGGCTGTGCGTTTTAAACCGGCATCATGCAACAGCACTGGGATATGATCGCGGGTGAGCTGGACATCAAACTCCAGCAGGGTAATGCCGGCCTCACCTGCGGCGCACAGCGCCTCCAGTGTATTTTCGGGGTGCACGCTGGCATAGCCCCGGTGGGCCATCAGCGGAAAACGGACAGGCGGCTTACTCATAATCTCTGCGGCTTCCCAGTAAGGTGATTATCAGTAACACATTACCTGATGATACTCGAAGATAAACTTGGATTTCACAAGTCCCTCTGTTCAAATCTGGCGATGCAGTTGATAAGGTAGCGCCAGAATCGCACTTAAGCGCTAAGGACATCCACCATGCTAAAACTCATCGCAAAAGTCATTGCCGGAATAATCCTGTTGCTGGTTGTTGTTATCGCTGGAGCCGTCATCTCAATGGGCGCATATGTCCCCGATGCCCTTTATCAGCCTAGCCCTTCCGCAATGGTCCGCACCGCCAGCAGCAACAGCTCTTATCTCGTAGTGGGCGGTCGCAAGGGTACCGGACTTGAAGTGATCAAAGTGCTGCGGGCACGCGGTGAGCGGGTTACCGCAGTAATCCGCCCCTCATCGCTAACCCCTGAGAAAACAGATCACCTGAAAGACCTTGGTGTGGAATTGGTCGCGGGTGATGCCACCAACCCGGATGATATGGCGCTGGTCTTCAACAACGGCAATTATATCGCCGTTGTCAGCACCATTGGCTGCTTCAGTTGTGAGCCACCGACAGATTATCTCGGCAATAAAATAATCACCGATGCCACAAAACTTGCCGGGGTTAGACGAATAATTCAGATAAGCAGCATCGGTGCGGGAGATAGCTTTAATACTGCACCATGGATTTCACGCAACGCACTCGCAAAAGTATTGCCCCTTAAAACTCAGGCCGAGGAGTATCTGGTTGCCAGCGAACTGGATTACACCATTATTCGCCCGGGCGGCCTTAAAATGGGCACAGCCAGCGGCTACGGCTACCTTTCTGAAAACAGGGAAGCATTTGGCTTTATCGATCGTGCTGATTTAGCACGACTCATTGTCGGTGCGCTGGATGATGATGAAAGTATAGGCAAAACCTACCACGCTGCTGACGAAAACCGGAAGTGGATCTTTCAATAACCCATGTGCAACAGTCCGGTGACAGAAAACCTGCGCTTGCCCCGATGTGTTATCACGGCAAGCGCCAAATCGCTTACTGCAAAAACTTAAGCACCTTATCGACCTCAGCTGTGCTGCCCATGATGACAGGCACGCGCTGATGGATATCGGTGGGCTGTACCTTCTGAATTGGCATTTGCGAATCACACATCGCCTTACCACCTGCCTGCTCAACCAGCATGGCCATCGGGTTGGCCTCATACATCAGACGCAACTTGCCGACGGGCGCTTTCACAGTGGGCGGATACATAAAGACACCGCCCTTCAACAGAATACGATGCACATCGGCCACCATAGCGCCCGCATAGCGAGCGGAATAGCCATTGCTCTGCGCCCAATGCAAGTAATTTTTATAGCCCTCTGGAAAGCTCAGCCGGTTGCCTTCGTTCAATGAATAGCTCTTATTACTCTGTGGAATCTTCAGGTTGGTTTCAACGCGCATAAACGCACCAATGGCTGGGTCCAACACAAACATGTCGACGCCATCGCCAACCGTCAGCGTAAAAATAGTTGATGAGCCGTAGAGAATATAGCCCGCAGCAACCTGTTCGAAACCTGGCTGCAATAAAGAGTCTTTGGCTGACAATCCAGACCGGTTACGCATAATGCTAAAAATAGTACCGACACCGCCGCAAACATCCAGATTTGAAGAGCCGTCCAACGGATCAAACAAAATACAGTATTTTTGATCATCGTCTTCTTCGCCGATGATCACCGGCTCTTCGTTTTCTTCTGAAGCGACAATCGCAACACCTTCACGTGCAGCAAGAATGCGCAAAAGAATATCGTTGGCAATTACATCCAGCTTTTGCTGAGCCTCGCCCTGCACATTCTCATTACCCACTTCGCCAAGCACGTCATCAAGTCGGGCACGCCGTACACTTGCTGCAATCATCTTGGCCGAGATAGATAAGGCCGACAGAATCCAGGATAAGGTGCCGGTCGCATTTTCCTGCCGCGCTTCGCTGCCAAGAATATGGCTCTGCAGGGTGATGGTTTCTTTATGACGGTCAGATACGCTCATTTTAAACTTCCATAAAAAAAGGTCGGGCTATGCCTGACCTTTGTTAATAGCTTTGTATTTCAGTCGACGATGTATTGATATTTTCCCAACAGAACACTTTCAGAATATACTGCATAGACAGCTGGAAGGTGAAAATATAAACATTAAAATCAGTTACTTAAGATTAATTCGGAGTCGTTGCTGGCAAGTAATTCTCCGTTTTCACGCTTTCGGAAGCTGCGATCTTAATCTTCGGACACCGATTTAGAACTTGTTAGTCC
>CAJXQV010000226.1 GCA_913058165.1 uncultured Chromatiales bacterium
GTTCACGCGACGTATATATCGAGGTCGCAAAGAAGCTTACGCTGGCGATGCGCTGACTTTGCAGCTGTGCGCCAAGGGGGCCAGCAGCAACATGCACAATGACCTCAGTCCAATACAGCGCCTGTTCTTCTTTATGCCGCTGCAACGAGCCGAATCAGAAAAAATACAAGCGCGTTCGGTTCAAGTCTATCAAGCTATGGTGCGTAAAGTTTCTGGCACCATGCACGCAACCTTTGAAACCTTCGCAATGATCGCTGAGCTCAGGCACGACGTTATTACAGAGCATGGTCGATTTCCTCATCGCAATGCCGCACTCGGCAGAGAGACCACCAGCGCAGAAACCGCGGCTCTGACAATAAACGTCGCCACCTAAACAACTCAGCGAAGGCTCACGCAACACTCCGGCCTCAGGCATAATCGAAATATATTAGCCTCGCCGGAGCAATCAATGCATTACCGTGATACCCGTAAAGTCGCCATCGTGGGTGGCAACCGCATTCCGTTTTGCCGTTCTTATACCGGCTACGTAAAGCAATCTAATTTAGACATGATGACTGCGACACTGAACGGGCTAGTCAGTCGCTATAAGCTCGATGGTTTGCGGCTCGGCGATGTCGCACTCGGCGCTGTAATGAAGCATTCCCGCGACTGGAACATGGCTCGCGAGGCCGTACTCGGCACCAAGCTTGCCCCTGAGACCCCGGCCTATGATCTCCAGCGCGCGTGCGGAACCGGTCTAGAAGCTGCCATTCAGGTCGGCAATAAAATTGCATTAGGACAAATCGACGCAGGCATTGCCGGCGGAACCGATAGCGTCAGTGACACACCTATTGTTTATCCCGATAGCTATCGCAGCATTCTGCTCGAAAGCTTTGTCGGCAAATCCACTGCCGCCAAACTAAAACCATGGCTGCGTCTACGGCCCAGCAACTTCAAACCAGAGCTACCGAGCAGCGGCGAACCGCGCACAGGCCTTTCTATGGGCGAAAGCACCGAGCGCACAGCAAAAACATGGGGCATTACCCGCGAGGCACAGGATGAGCTCGCGGTTACCAGTCATCAGCGCGCGGCTAAAGCATGGAGTGAAGGCTTCTATGCCGACCTTGTCACACCGTTTCATGGCATTGAGCGCGACAACAACATGCGTCCCGACACCACATTGGAAAAGCTCGCCAAACTAAAACCCGCCTTTGACCGCAGTGCCTCGGGCACAATGACCGCCGGCAACAGTACACCACTCACTGACGGAGCAAGCGCCGTATTGCTCGCATCAGATGAATGGGCACAAGCACACAACCTGCCGGTACAAGCGTATCTTCGCTATGGCAAAGTTGCGGCAATTGATTTTCTCGACACATGCCCCGACGGTTTATTGCTTGCTCCTGCGTATGCCGTTTCAGACATGCTCAACGATGCCGGGCTTGGTCTGCAGGATTTCGATTTCTATGAAATTCACGAGGCATTCGCGGCACAAACCCTGGCAACATTAAAAGCCTGGGAATCGGAAGAGTTCTGTCACAAAGAACTCGGTCGAACCGCCGCGCTCGGCAGCATCGACCGCAGCAAACTTAATGTTAAAGGCGGCAGCCTTGCGATGGGGCACCCGTTTGCAGCAACCGGCGGGCGCATACTCGCCAGCCTTGCCAAAATCATTCATGAGAATGGCGGCGGCCGAGGACTTATCTCAGTCTGTACCGCCGGTGGCATGGGTGTTACTGCAATCGTTGAAGGCTAATGAATAACAGGTTGCGGACCCTTAATTAAAGGCGCCTGCCAAACCAATACACCAACAAGGGTTCAACACTGATGGAAGCAATGAATCAATTTTTGGCTGCGGCCAATGCCATTCTTTGGAACGACTATGTGCTGTATGTGCTTTTAGGCACAGGCATTGTCTTTACCTTCCGCAGCGGCTTCTCTCAGTACCGCTCGCTGACTCATGGGTTTTCAGTGGTGCGGGGCAAATACGACCACCCGGACGATCCCGGTGCCATCAATCACTTTCAAGCCCTGTCTGCCGCGTTATCCGCAACTGTCGGGCTCGGCAACATCGGTGGTGTCGCATTGGCGATTGCACTCGGCGGCCCCGGGGCAGTGTTCTGGATGTGGGTTATTGGCCTGTTTGGGATGGCCACCAAATTGGTGGAAGTTACCTTAGCAATGCTCTACCGCAACACTGATAATCCGGCCAACCCTCACGGCGGCCCGATGTGGGTTGTGGCTGAAGGTCTCAAGCTTAAAGGCCCTGGCTGGGCAAAATTAGGGCGGGTAATCGGGGTTATTTTTTGCCTCACCACTCTGATCATGTGCATGACCGGCGGCAACATGTTTCAGGCCTGGAATGTCGGCGAGATTACACAGACCTACTTCGGCATTCCAAGCATTGTTTGTGGGGTAATTCTGGTTATCGTGGTCGGCACCGCGATTCTGGGTGGCATCACCCGAATCGGCGCCATTGCCGGCCGTCTAGTACCGGGCATGCTGGCGCTTTATCTGGTCGCAGCGCTTGCTGTCGTCGCTGTTAATTTAGATCAGATACCGGCGATGTTCGCGACAATTATTCGCGGCGCTTTTGGGCCTTTGGAAGCCAGCGGTGCATTTATTGGCGGCACCTTCGGCTACGCATTTTTATTCGGCATGAAACGCGCTCTTTTTTCCAGCGAAGCGGGCATGGGCTCATCACCTATTGCGCACTCCGCAGCCAAAACCAAAGAACCTGTGCGCGAGGGCATCGTTGCAGGCCTTGAGCCTTTCATCGATACCATTGTGGTTTGCACACTCACCTCGCTAGTTATTTTGAGCACCGGCGTCTGGCAACGAAGCGCCGAAGCCACGCTCGCGAGTGATACCGGTTTTATACAGACTGGAGCAGGCCAATGGACACTCGACAACAATACACTCGGGGCGCGCACAGAAGGTCGCTGGACTGCTAACCAGCAGGTTTTCGTTCTGTTCAACGGCGACGACAACCCTGCCAGCGGCAATCAACTGCACCAGATTAATGGTCTGACCTTAGCAGGCGAGGGCGACGCCTTAACTGTTCAATGGGGTAGCGTAAGTAGCCGAGCCCACGAGACAAGAGGCAATCTCGTATGCCGTCTTCTGCTTGAAAAAA